>JBKKAO010000262.1:0-3447 GCA_046714645.1 Burkholderiales bacterium
CCGCGCGGAAGTGATTCTAGACGGCGGTGTGCGTAGAGGCATCGATGTAGTGAAGGCGCTATGCCTCGGCGCGCGCGTCTGCATGGTGGGCAGGCCTTTTCTTTACGGGCTGGCGGCGCGCGGCGAAGCGGGCGTGGAGAAATTCATCCAGATTTTCCGGCATGAGACCGACTCTGCAATGCTGCTTCTGGGCCAATCCTCTCTTCAGAGTCTGAATCGAAGGCTGCTCACTGGAATCTGATGATGCGCACTCGCCCGCACCTTACCGGCGAGCGGGTGGATGCCGCCAATCCCAGGGGGGCATCGGCCGCCGCATTCGCCACAACCCCAGGCGCTTTGCCCTTGCCGAGCGTTCCGCGAGCGCGTACCGGTGACGCAGATCTAACGGCTGTTCTTCTTCGTAGTGCTTGTAGTGCCATGCGAACCCCTCGCTAATCTGCGCGAGACCAACGTCCACATCACGCGGACAGGATTCGCTCGCCCCAGGGCAGGCTTCCGGAGCGGCCACTCGCACCTGCCCCACGATACGCTCGTGAACATCGAACTTGTACCACTCCACCGTCACCGGTCTGCGTAGGGCGAGCTGGCGAAGATTTCTTGCGGATGCCCTGCCGTAGGGTTGTCCGCTTTCTGGCGCATCGGCCCCTCCAAGCCTGACGCGGTGACGCACCCTCTTGGTATCGAGGACATCGACGGTATCTCCATCGACGACTTTGACCACGCGGCCATCGATCGTGGCGCCGAAGGCTGACCCCAGTAGAAGGGCGAGACCCACATAACCCGCCCATTTCCGCGCTGAGCGCTTCAAGCGCCGCTGGTCTGCATCACTGCGGGTGTTTCGCCGCGCTCCGCGCCCAACACGCGGTCACGGCCGGTTTGCTTGGCGGCATATAACGCCCGGTCCGCCGCGGCGATCAACTGCCCGGCCTCCTCGCCGTCCTCCGGATAGGTCGCCACTCCAGCGGATATAGTGATGCGATTGAGCAGCGTGCCGCCATACATGAGACGTAACTCTCGAACGCCTGCGGCGATAAGATGCGCCCTTTGCAGCGCCTGTTCCTTATTGCAATCGGCCAGCACCAAGGCAAACTCTTCACCTCCGTAGCGGCATGCCAGATCGCCCGCGCGCACGCCGGTTTTCAGTTGCTCACCCAGCGCTCGCAGGGCTGTATCTCCCGCTTCGTGGCCGAAGGTGTCATTGAGCCGCTTGAAGTGATCCGCATCGAGCATAATGACCGACAGCGGCTTCTCGCCGCGCTGGGCACGAAACACTTCACGCTTGAGCGTCTCATCCAAGTAGCGCCGGTTGTAGAGCCCGGTGAGCGAATCCACGATGGAGTGGCGGCGCAAGGTTTCACGCAGGGTAAAGCTCGACAATCCCAAGGAGATCTGCTCTGAGAATGCGCGCGCCAAACCCAGCGCCCGCTCATCGGCCACCCATGAATCTCGCGTAGCTGCGTGGATACAAACCAAGCCGAGAATTTCGCCATGGGCCATCAGCGGTAAACACAGTTGCGGGAGCGTGTCCGGCGTGAGCTCGGTGGAATAGGGACAGCTCAAGTCGTGCTCCTTGGAGCGGACCGCGTGAGGTTGGCCGCGGCGTAACGCCCAGCAAGATGCCGGATCGAGCACTTCCGGCATGGCTTGCGGAGATCCCCAGGCCGAGCTGCGTTCAAGAACATTGAGAGAAGGTCTGAACAAGTAGACCGCCGCACTGGTATTGCGGAAAAGTTGCGAGCCGAATAAGCCGATCGTGCGCATACCTTCTTCCATGGAAGATGGAGATTCGAGCCCGACAGCCAGTTCGGCGAGTAGCGAGATTTGCTGGTTACGAATCTCCAACTCCTCCAAGCCAAGAGCGAGCCTTTCCGCCGTCGTGCGCTGTACAACCTCTGCTGTCGCGCGCTCGCGCAGGGTGCGATAGCCCAGCACGAACAAAACGACCAGCATCGCCATGTTCACCACGCTCACCGTCACACCGATGGTGGTCGCCCGTTTGACCCGGCGCTCCAATTCCGCTGCCCCTCTGGTCACGCGCTCCTGCTCCGAGTCGATCATGTGCCCGATCGCACTTCGAATCCGGTCCATGCGAGGCTTACTTTCGCCGCGGGCGACGATGTCAGCTGCCGCCAGCAACCCCTTTTCCCGCCGGATGGCTACTAGCGTTTCCAAAGACCTCAAGCGCAAATCGACGACCGGAAGCACTTCCTTCAATTTGGGCGATTGCTCAGCGTCGCCCGCGAAAACGGAGCGCGATTCACTCATCAGTGCTTTTAGCCGGCTTATGGCTCCGTGGTAGGGTTCCAGAAAATCAGCTTCTCCGGAAATGACATAACCGCGCGCGCCGCTCTCCGCTTGCGTGAGCAGCGCGAGTATTTCATGCAGGGCGTTAAGTTTGCGCTCGACGCGCGTTAGCTCGTCACGTGCTTTCCTCACCCATTCCAAGGTCTGCAATGGGGTCAGCGAATTGGCCGCCATGACGAACAGGGCGGCCCAGAACAGGACTTTAAGACTGAATATGCGCTTCATGCCGAAGGAAGTAGCCGAATTTGTGGCACGCATCATAACCCAGGCCCCGCTTGGACTGTTCACCGGTCCGCTGTAATGGCAAGATGGTGTCGTGCGTGGCCGAAGGCCGGGAGATTTACGCCGCCGGCTGCGCCGCGTATGCCACGGTATGAATGCGAAGGTGGCTTCAAGATCGTTTGGGGCTCCGCGCATAGCGGAAGCGCGCATGAAGGTTAAAAGGCTGCGCGCTACCCGGGTCCCTATGATCCACGCGCCAGGTAGGGTACGCTTCCTTCCTCACAAAGCCCACGTCTTGAAGACGGACACAACAATGCTTTCACGACTCGCCTATGCCGTCCTAGTTGTTATCTACGCGTTCACCCTGTCCGCCGCGCTGGCCGATCCCTGTACCGAGGCCGGACTTCCCCGGCGCGAGCTACGCTCGGATGATTTTCACATCAATTCGGACACCGAGGCCATCCAACTGTACATGCGTAACAAGCGGCCCGCGGATGTGAGCAAATTCAGTCCCGAACGCATTCTCCTCTATGTACACGGTGCCACCTATCCCTCCGAAACCGCTTTCGATCTAGAGTTAGGGGGATTCTCTTGGATGGATTACATCGCCTGCCACGGCTGGGATGTCTACCTCGTCGATCTGCGGGGGTACGGGCGGTCCACCCGGCCCGCCGTCATGGATCAACCCGCCGAGGACGCAGAACCCATCGTACGCACGGACGTGGCCGTTCGCGATGTCAGCGCCGCGGTCGACCACATCCTGGAAAAACGCCAAGTAAGAAAACTCAATCTGCTAGGGTGGTCGTGGGGTACGGCCATCATGGGCACCTACGCCTCCATTTTCCCCAATAAAGTCCATCGCTTGGTGCTCTATGCGCCGCTGTGGCTGCGAAAGACTTCTTCTCTCATCACATCCACCGG
>JBKKAO010000263.1:0-4187 GCA_046714645.1 Burkholderiales bacterium
GAACCGTCCCACGGCGCAATTCACCTTGGATTCGGAGGCGGGATCTACCGCGGGGATGAGGGCCATGAAAAGATTCACCGCCCACAGATCGAAGAGGCCTGACTTCATGTTCTTGGGCCACACGGCAAAATCCACACGGCCATCCCCGTTCTGCATGGCGCGATCAAGGCTCGGCGTCTTTGATTGCAGATCCATCTGCAAACTGAACAGGCCTTGCAGATCGGTGCCGGGTTTCAAGCGGCGAGCCAGCACACCGTAGTCGAACCGGTCCACACGAATCTTCGCATCCAACATAATATTGGACTGCGTCGGGTGATAGCCCATCCACAGTTTGGCGGACCCGCCGGGCACGTGGACCTCCACCGGACCCAAGGCTAATTTCCCATCAACCAGAGATGCGCGCAGCGATCCGCTGCCAAGACGATCCCGGCCCGAGAGCACCTCTTCCACCTCCACCAACAAGGCGGCATCTTGTCGCTTGAGCATAGCGGGACTTAGCATCTTCTCCGTCTGAGAAGATGTCTCTTTGGCTTTAGCGCGCAATTCTTGCTCACTCAGCTTTTTCTCTTCCTTATTGGGCTTCTTCTCCGCCAAGGCCCAACCTTCCAGCTTGAAGTCGTCTAGCTGCACCCGAGGTGCGGCGAGTTGAACGTCGATCTTGGGCCGCGCGCCGGTGGTCGAGACGCTGCCTTTGCCTTTGAGTTCGCTGGTCCCCACCTTGAGCCTCAGGCCGGGCATTTCGTATCCGGCTTTGGAAACTCGAAAACGGCTATTGAGTGTGTACGGACCCCAGTGCGGGAGCGAGGTGCGTGCGAGTTCATCAAGGGAATTCACTTTGTCTCCGGCCACGGATAGTTCCAACTCCACTTCTCGCTGAGAAATGGGGAGCGAGACCTTTCCTGACAGACCCAGTTTGGTCCCCGCCGCCTCCACCGCCAAGTTGAAGGGCACATGGGAGGAGGCCCGCACCAGTTCCGACACCGATCCGCTGGCGAGGGAAATCTTGACGGGTGTTTTGTCGATGAGTCCATCCAGGTTGAGATGCACCGGCTGTTGCGGTTTGGCTTCCACTTGGCCCTTGGTCAAACGTATGTGGAATCCGCCCTTATTGTTTGCGTTACCCAGAATGAGATCCCCAGACTCCACCGCAGCCAGTAGCGCCGACTGATCCAACATTTCACCCAGCCGGTGTCCCTTGGCGAGAAGCTGTAGCTGCAGAAGACCGGCGTTCACGTCCAGCGACTCCACTAGGCGGAGTGTTCGCAACAAGCGGCCGATATCCACCTGGTTCGCTGCAACCCAAACCGAGGCCTCCGGCAACTTTCCGCGCAGATCCAGCGCTATGGCCCCGCCAAACACGGTGCCAGCGTACTTGGCTGAAAAAGGTGAGGCGTACATCTTTCCATCACGGATCTTGCCCGTGAAGGTGATATCGGTGACCGGCGCAGGGTTAAGCGCGATACGTTGGATTCCCACATCGACGTCGGCATCGCTCAAGTCGATGCCTTGCGGCAAAATGGGAAGTTCGATGACCGGTCTGGAGGGCCCTGGCTTAGGCGGGGGCAGCATGGCCTCGAGTTCCGCCAGTTCCAAGTTCTCCACGCGCAGCCTGGCCTGCACGAGAGGCTTGCGATCGATCCCCACGCGCGCGAAATCACCTCGCAACTTTGTCTGGCCTAACTGCACCAGCAGATCGTTCAAACGCCATTCGTCGCTCTGCACGCTCACCCGGCCCGCGATCACCACGGGTGCACGCGCCTTGGGCGAGAGCCCTAACCAACGCGCCACATCGCCGGCGCGCGGGCTGTTGAGCCGGATGGTCAGATCCGTCCCGGCATTCCTCTCCGGTGCCGCTACTTGACCTTGCACGCTCAGCGTCGCACCCGATCCCGTGGCATTGATTTCTACCGGCCACCGAATTTCCCGGCTCAACGTGGGTAGATCGCCGCCCCTGAAATCCGCCGCGAAGGGCTCGCGTAGCAGCGCACCCCGAATCTTTCCGTGCAAGCGGCCGCCCGCGGGCAAAACGATGTCGGCGCGCTCGAGACGAATCTCGACGGGCCGGCCGCCCGCCACGTTACCGTAGGTGAGTTGTCCATCCGCGATCTCCAGCTTCATTTCCAGCGTGTTCGTGAGCGCGGGTAGATTCCTTCCGCTGGCCGCGAAATGCAGCAGAAAATGTCCAAGCTGTCCCTTCACGCCGCTCGCGCCCGTGAGCAGGCGCGCCAGTTGGCCTAACGTGGTTTTCCGTGCCCGCAAATCGAGTAGAAAGGATGGATTCTCCGCCGCCCCGTCCAGGCCGATCTGTCCTTCGAGTGGTACCTCCGCAATGGTCGCCTTGACCGGAGCCTTCAACACGCCCCCGTGTAGACTCACCTGCAATGTGGAATCGCGCACGTCTCCCGGCAGTCCCATCCAACGATCCACCGTCAGCGCGAGATCAGCCTCCACCAGGGCGAGTTCGCGAAATTCAAACTGACGTTCCTTTAGCGCTTGGATGTCGACGGGCTTGCCGGATTTGTCATTTTTCTCCTTCTCCGTCGTCGCTAGAAAAGGTGTGACATCGAACAAGGGCAGATGGATCTCGCCCTTTACGCGCCCAGTCGCTTGCGTCAGATCCAACTCCAACTGGCCTTCCAGCACACTCTTGCCCATGACGCCTCGCAGCTCTCGGATGCCGAGTATGCCGTTCTCCCAAGCCACTCTGCCGCTTAGTCCGGTAGCCCCCACAGGTGGCAAGTTCGCCTGCAGCAAGCGCTCCAGTTGCGAGAGATCATCGGAGCCGAAGCCAAAGGTGAGATGGGCGCTGGTCTTTGCGGCATCGGGCCGCACGGCGCCGCTGATCGCCAGCGCGGTCCCCGCGAACTCGAGCGCGAATTCCACCGGCCAGGGAGCGTTGTCTCCCGTGAGCGCGGACAGGGAACCGCCTTTAAACGATACCGCATAGGGAAAACTCCTCTCTACGGTACCGTTCATCTTGAGCGTCAGAGGTTCGTCCTCTTCCCCTGCCCCTTCCATGCTGTCTAGGGTAAAGACATGGGTTGCGAGGCCAGGCCCGCCCAAATAATCCACCAGCAATTCCTTGAGCGCGATACGGCTAACTTCCACCAGCCGAAGAGGCGGCTTCCCACTGTTCGATTTGGGTTGTCCTTCTTGAAGCCCAGGTTTACGCGCCAACTGGAAGAGCCAGTTAACCTGCGCCTGGGCGTTGCGCTCCAGATGCACTTTCACGCCTTCCGCCGATAACTCGCGCACTCGCACCTCACCGCGCAGCAGCGCGAGCAAATCCACGCGCAAGGTGGCTTGCCCGAGACTGGCGAAGAAAGGCGAGGAGAATCCCGCGGGATTGGCGATTGTGATACCGCCCACGCGAAACGCGGGGGCCAGCGTGGGTTGCATTTCCAGTGGGCCCTCGAATCGCACCTCGCGACCGATGGCGCGGCCCATGGCCTCCGAAAGTTGATCGCGCCAGGACGCGGCGCTGAGGGTGATGCCGAGCGCCACGATGGCGACGGAGCCCACGGCTAACAAACCGATGACGGAAACCAAGCCGATCAAGGACCAACGAACAAACTTAGGGAGTCGCAACGACGAACGCCCTTTAAAGATCGGTCTAGGCAACGAGCCCTCCCATGCAAGTGGAAACGCAAGGATAACGGATCGGCGATCGCTCATCGGTACTCACGGGTCCTCAAAGATCAAACCGTTGCATAATCCGGCCTACCACCCAAGACCATGCTGTCATGGACGCGCTCACTCATTTTCACCCTGCGGTCACGGCTTGGTTCCGTAGCCGTTTCCCGGCACCGACGCCTGCTCAGGCGCAGGCTTGGCCCGCCATCCAATCGGGCCATCACGCGCTGATCGCGGCGCCCACGGGTTCGGGCAAAACCCTGGCGGCCTTCTTGAGCGCCATCGACGCCCTCATTCGCGTGGGCGTGCGCCGCGAGCTGCGCGACGAAACCCAGGTGGTCTACATCTCCCCGCTCAAGGCGCTCTCCAACGACATTCGGCGCAATCTCGAAGATCCCCTGGCGGGCATCCGTGAGCATCTGGCACAACAGGGTTTGCCCGATGTGGAGATCCGCACCCAGGTGCGAACGGGTGATACGCCGCAGGCCGAACGCGCGCGCATGCGGCGTAAGCCCCCCCACATCCTGGTGACCACGCCGGAGTCGCTCTACATC
>JBKKAO010000264.1:0-3526 GCA_046714645.1 Burkholderiales bacterium
ACCACTGGGCGACACCTTCACTAACTCGCACATCATTCTGATCGGGTAGGAGTCGCGATGGGTGCGGATCCAGGCGTACCTCACATCGGCATCCTTCGCTTCGCTCTTCCTTGGCAAAGTACGCCGCTGCCTTCTTTAGGATCTCCTTCTCCATCTTTAGTCGTGCATTCTCACTACGCAGCCGGCTCAATTCGGCTTGCATCTTATCGACCGGCTTGCACAGGCCCTGCTCGTTGTACTCGTTGATCATCTCGTCCCAAGCACGCGCGATGTGCATCGAGCCCGTGAAACGTCCGGGTTTTTATAGTGCCCCCACAATCGCTCTCCCCACATCTTCCGTATTCGCCTGCCCGCCGATATCCGGCGTGCGCGGACCATCCTGCAAACATTTTTCCACCGCGCTCATGATGGCGTTTGCAGCC
The DNA here is from genome assembly GCA_046714645.1 of Burkholderiales bacterium. Lineage (GTDB taxonomy): Bacteria > Pseudomonadota > Gammaproteobacteria > Burkholderiales > SHXO01 > SHXO01. The sequence goes on from JBKKAO010000264.1 coordinate 423, forward strand.
TGAGGATGGCCGAGGTGCTCCAGCATCATCGCGCCGGACCAGATCTGGCCGATGGGATTGGCGATCTTTTTGCCGTAGATGTCGGGAGCCGAGCCGTGCACGGGCTCGAACAATGAGGGCGCGGTGCTTTCGGGATTGATGTTGGCCGAGGGCGCGATGCCGATGGTCCCCGCCGTCGCCGGACCAATGTCGGAGATGATGTCGCCGAACAAGTTGGAGGCAACGATGACGTCGAAGCGTTGCGGATTGAGCACCAGTTGAATGGTGAGGCCGTCGATGTGATATTGATCCGTGCTCACGCTGGGATAGTTGGCGGACATGGCTTTGAAGCGCTCGTCCCAGTAAGGCATGGTGATGGCGATGCCGTTCGACTTGGTGGCCGAGGTCACCTTCTTGCGCGGGCGCTTCATGGCTAACTCGAAAGCAAATTTCATGATGCGGTCCACTCCCTTGCGGGTGAAGGTGGACTGCTGCATCGCCATTTCCCGGTCCGTGCCTTCGAACATACGCCCGCCCACGGAGGAGTATTCGCCTTCCGTATTCTCACGCACGACGTAGTAATCGATGTCTCCCACCTTGCGGTTGGCCAGCGGACAGGCGATGCCCGGCATCAAGCGTACGGGGCGCAGATTCACGTACTGGTCGAAGCCCTTGCGGAATTTCATCAACGAATCCCACAGGGAAACGTGGTCCGGCACGTTAGCGGGCCAACCGGTCGCGCCGAAGTAGACACAATCGTGCGCGCCGATCTTGTCGCGCCAATCCGGTGGCATCCACCAGCCGTGCTTGTCGTAGTTGTCGCAACTCCAATCGAAATGATCGAAGGAAAGCGCTATTCCGAACTTGCGCGCGGCGGCATCCAATACGCGAACGCCTTCGGGCATGACTTCCTTGCCGATACCGTCACCGGCGATGACTGCAATCTTTTTCATCGATACATCCAAATGGACCCTAAAGAAAAAAGGCGGAGCATATGAACTGCTCCGCCTTAGTTTTTAGCGGTGTTGCTGGTTACAGCAGACCCCGCGCAGCTTGCATCGCGGCTTGCATGTCAGGCAATGCGGTGATTTCCGGCACGACCTGGATGTAGCGCACGATGTTGTCTTTATCGGTCACGATGACCGCGCGTGCCAGCAGACCCAGGGGTTCGATCAACAGGCCGTTGTTATTGCCAAACTCCCGGTCTTTATAGTCGGATAGGAAAGTGATGTTGCTGATCTTCGCTTCCTTGGCAAATCGCGATTGCGCGAAGGGCAGGTCCATGCTGATGGTGACGAGTTCGATGTTCTTGTCCAGTCCTCCGTTCTTCTCCGAAAGCTCGTGGGTCTGCTTGTCGCAGGTGGGCGTGTCGATCGATGGCACCACGCTGATAATGCGCACTTTTCCGCTTGAATCAGAAAGATTGATAGGCTTGAGATCTCCCGCCGACATCACCGCGGAGGGCAGCGGCTTGCCGATTTCGACCACCCCGGTGCCGGCAAGGGGGAGTGCGCCACCCTTCATCGTGACGCTGCTTCCTGCCCCTGCCATGACGCTGCCTTTGTCGATCGGAAGATCGGCTTGTACTTGATTGGTGCCTTGGCTCGCACAGCCTGCGAGCAAGGCGGTTATTGCTATCGTTGCCATTGCTTGTTTCATAGTTGTCTCCTGTGGTTATTTAACGTCCCATCGCCGTACATATGCACCGCGAATAACTGATTGTATTGCACCGCGCCCCCCGGCGTCCCCGCTAATTCTTATAGGCCGCCACTGGGAGGCTCGGTACCTCGGCAAACTGCGCCGGGACTTCGCCCGTCAGAGTCTCGAGAAAAGCAACGAGGTCCGCTACCTCCGCATCACTCAAATCCTGACCGAGTTGGAGCTTACCCATGATGCGCACCGCGTCTTCGAGCTTCGCTACAGAGCCGTCATGGAAATAAGGCGGGGTCACCGCGACATTGCGCAGTTGCTGCACCTTGAACATGAAGGCGTCAGCTTCGTTCTTTGTATCCTGGAAACGGCCCTTGTCGCGGCCCTTGAACAGATCGATCTCCTGGCTTCCGGTCAAGGTCCAGTAATCCGCCGTGATGCCGAACTTCTGGTACATCTGCCCGCCCACCACCACACCGCTGTGGCAGCCGGAGCACCCGAGCGCCATGAATTTTTCCAGGCCCTGCTTGGCTTGTTTGCCCAAGGCGTTCGTATCGCCCTTCAAATAGCGATCGAAAGGCGCGGGCGTGAGCAGCGTGCGTTCATAGGCGCCGATGGCCTTGCTCCAGTTCGCCGCCGTAACCGGTTCGCTCTCTCCGGGAAACGCCTTTTCGAATAGTGGGCGGTAACCGGCAATGGCGCGCAGCTTCGCCTCGGCCGCGGCGTAGTCTTTGTTGCCATAGGCCAGCGGGCTTATTAGCGCCTTGAGCGCTTGTTCTTCCACGTCGACCCTGTTGCCCCCGTAGTGTTGAGCGAACTGCAACGCGGTGTTGAACACGGTGGGAACGTTGCGCGGGATCAGTTTTCCCGAGTTGCCGATGGAGCGCGGCAGCGCGTCGGTGCCGTAGTACTGTGGCAGGTGACACTCCGCGCAACTTTGCTTGCCGTCGGAGGAAACGCGAGTCTCGTAGAACAGCTTGCGACCCAATTCCACCCGCACGGGCGTGATGGGATATTGCGACGTGCCCGCATCGGCGGGCAGCGCTTTGAACTGCGCTCGCGCGCGTTCGAGCAGCGCTTTATCTCCATCGTCGGCGCTTAGCACCGAAATAAGCGTCGCCGAGACGACTCCGGCCCCCAACAGCAATACCGAACACTTCTTAAATCTCATCACCGATTCTCCTCCAGTAACTAACAATGTACCCCACCTTGCCGCCATTCTCGCTTCGCCTGGTCCCAAGCACCCAGCGCTTGTAGGTCCGGGACCCATGCTAACCCAGTCTTGCCATCGGAGGACTTCGCCTCCGGTGTGACCACGACATCCAACAACGCCGGCCGGTTCTTCATGGCGCGCTCGATGGCCCCCGGCAAATCCTCACTCTTCTCCACCCGCTCCGCGTGCATGCCGAAGGCTCGCGCCATGGCCGCGTAATCGGAGAACTGCAAGCGCGTTCCCACCACCTTGCCATGCGTGT
>JBKKAO010000265.1:0-3580 GCA_046714645.1 Burkholderiales bacterium
GTGCACCGATCTCCACGCATGACCTATTTCATCGGAGGCCGTAGCGCGATCGCGCTCCAGCCTGCCGGCGAGGCCCATCGGCACGAGGGCTTTGAGCAAACGCGGGTCGGTCTGCACCACTTATGCTTTCGCGCCTATTCGCGCGAGGACGTGGACCGCTTCTACGGGCACCTGTTGAGTATGGCAGCGAAGATCGTTCACCCACCGGAGGACGGCGCCTGGGCGCCGGGATACTACTCGGTTTTGTTCGAAGACCCCGATGGTATTCGCTTGGAGATGAATTTCGTTCCCGGTAGTGGGTTGTTAGCCGAGGGGGTACGGATCAACCCTCAAGGATACGAGTAGCAAGCATTGGTGCGGAGGAGATTGTCATGGGAGAGATCTACAAATCATTTCACCGCCGGTCCATCGAAGACCGAGACGGGTTTTGGACAGAACAAGCCAGGCTCATTCACTGGGACAAGCCCATTGAGCGAGTATTGGACTTTAGCCGGCCGCCATTCACGAAGTGGTTCGTGGGTGGCCATACGAACCTCTGCTACAACGCCGTCGATCGCCACTTGGCTTCACGCGGCGATCAGAAAGCGCTGGTCTATATCTCCACGGAAACCGATGAACAGAAGAGCTACAGCTATCGCGAGTTGCATGCTGAGGTGAATCGTTTTGCCGCCATCATGCAAAGCCTAGGCGTTGCGAAGGGCGACCGAGTGTTGATCTACATGCCCATGATCGCGGAGGCCTGCTTCGCGATCCTTGCTTGCGCGCGCATCGGTGCCATTCACTCCGTGGTGTTCGGTGGTTTTGCTTCAGCGAGTTTGGCCACACGCATCGACGATGCTAAGCCGAAGCTGATCGTCTCCTCCGATGCCGGCATGCGGGCGGGCAAGGTGGTGCCTTATAAGATTCTGTTGGATGAGGCCATTCGGCTCGCGCAGTTTCCGCCGCATAAAGTGGTGATGGTGCGGCGCGGCCTAGACAAGGAGATGCCTGTTACCGACGGACGCGATCTCGACTATGCCCAGTTGCGTGAGCGACATATGAACGCGAACGTGCCGGTCACATGGCTGGAATCGAACGAAACTTCTTACATCCTGTATACCTCGGGGACCACGGGTAAGCCTAAGGGCGTGCAACGCGATGTGGGCGGGTACGCGGTGGCATTGGCGGCGTCGATGAAGCACATTTTCTGCGGCAATGCCGGGGAGACCATGTTCACCACCTCCGACATCGGTTGGGTGGTGGGACATTCCTACATTATCTACGCGCCCCTTATTGCGGGCATGACGACCATCCTGTATGAGGGCGTGCCCATTCGCCCCGATCCGGGTATCTGGTGGAAGATCGTCCAAGACCACAAAGTGAGTGTGATGTTCTCGGCACCCACGGCGATTCGAGTACTCAAGAAGCAGGACTTGAGCTACATCAAGCAATACGACATTTCGTCGCTAGAATATCTCTTTCTCGCCGGAGAGCCGCTGGACGAGCCAACGCATCGATGGATCTCCGATGCGCTCGATAAGCCGGTGATCGATCACTACTGGCAGACCGAAACCGGTTGGCCATTGCTCACCGCCATGCCGGGTGTAGAGGAGACACCGCTTAAATTCGGTAGCCCCTCATTTCCCGCCTATGGCTATGACCTACAGTTGTTGCGCGAGAGCGATGCCTCGCCGGCGAACGACGATGAGAAAGCCGTGGTGGCCATCGTTCCTCCACTCCCGCCCGGATGCATGACCACGGTGTGGGGCGATGATGAGCGCTTCGTCAATACCTACTTCACCACCTTCAAGAGCAAGCAGGTGTACTCCACCTTCGACTGGGGCATACGTGACAAGGAAGGGTACTACTTCATCCTCGGCCGCACGGATGACGTGATCAACGTAGCCGGACATCGGCTAGGCACGCGGGAAATCGAAGAGGCAGTGCAGGCGCATGCCAACGTGGCGGAGGTTGCGGTCGTCGGTGTGGCCGATCAATTGAAAGGCCAGATGCCCCTTGCCTTCGCCGTACTCAAGGATTTTTCCAAGGCGCAAACGCCCGAAGGACGCGCACAACAAGAGAAAGAGGTGATGGCCATGGTGGACAAGCAGCTTGGCGCCATCGCTCGTCCTTCTCGCGTGCATTTCGTCACGCTATTGCCCAAGACGCGCTCGGGCAAGTTACTGCGCCGAAGTATTCAGGCGCTGGCCGAGGGACGCGATCCCGGCGACCTGACCACTCTCGAGGATCCGACCGCTCTGGAGCAGATTCGTGCCGCGGTGAATATGAAGATCTAGAGAAAACCGTTCGCCATGGAGGATATGGAGAGCGCTGGGCAGATCAAGTCCACTCTCGAAACGAAGGCGAGAGAAAGATCTTGCTACTACGCTAGGTCAAACCCGGAGCTTATAAGCGACCGAAAGAACATAAGGGAACACAATGGGGACGTTTCGTATGCTTGCCATTGAAGAGGATGAAGCGCTTGGCGCAATGCACGTAAACTTGATTGGTCCGGATGCTCAAATGGCGCACCCTGATCGCCTCGCGTACGTTCTGCAGGAATGGCGACGAGTCCTTTGGCGGGTGCATGGGCGCTCCTAGAGAGCTGGTAATGCGTACAGTATACATGCCGCTCCGCTGCACGCAAGAGAAAATACGGAAACTGTCCGTCTATCCTGCGCGCCGCAGCGCGCTCCACCCGCCTACGTTCCGTATAGGGACGCTTGGCAAGTCGTTGATTGAGTAGTAGCCTTCGTGCTCGAAGGGAGGATTTCTGCGATGCAACACAGAGCTAGGGATTGCGTGATAGACGGAAACTTGCCGTGTTATAACACGGACGTTTTCCGTTGATTACATGTTGGGCTCTGCAAGGCTCGCCATCGTGGTGAATTCTTCGTGGCGTGCTTGCGGCGTCTGGCTCGTGAATCGCCTATTGAATGCAAAGGCAGGATCCGTTTGCGTCACGTCGCGATCGGCATTGACCTCGTTGCCGCATCGGTGCGCAGCGGTCCTGCGCTTCGTTCCTCATGCACGTGACGCAAGCCGTGGATCGTGGTCATGCAAGCGGCTCTATAACTTTCGTCGTATAGCCTGTTCGTTCGTTCACCGGTACGCTGGCGCAAATGGCTTCGTTTATCAGCCCAACACGACGCTCAAGCCGACGCGCCAACAGCGGGCTTTTCGGAGGCCAGTGGTGATGCAAACGGCTTCACTCTGGTTACCGCGGTGGATGGCGCGCGGCTTAGCTTTGCGTTGGGCCCACACGATTGAGCATCGTGGCAAAGTCTTCGTGGTGTGCGAGCGGCGGAGGCCAATGAATCGCCTATTGAGTGCGAAGGCACGATCCGTTTGCGTCACGTCGCCCCGGCATTGCTCTCGTTGCCTCTCCGGTGTGCATCGAGCTTGCGCTTCGTTCACCGCTGGCGTGACGCAAGCCGGGATTCGCGGCCATGCGCCCGGCGGTGGCTCTCTCGTAGAAGTGCCGCCTCGTCAGTTTCCCGGTATGCTCGCGCCCATGGCTTCGTTCAACAGCCCAACCCGGCGCTCAAGCGGGACGCGCCACAAAGCGCGCTTTCGAGGAGTGTGGTGATGCACGAAATCT
>JBKKAO010000266.1:0-3227 GCA_046714645.1 Burkholderiales bacterium
TCGATCAGGCCGCTACGCGTCTTCTGGCCCTGTGGAATGGTGTCGAGGTGCTCTACCATGTGCCGCTCTCTAAAGGAGTAGGGTTCGGTGGATAAAAATACGAAACTCACGCTGCGAAGCTGCTCCGGCGTGAGTTCGATGGTCGGATAGCGCGCGTCATGCCGAACCTCAAAGGTGTCCCAACCCACGGCCGCTAGTGTGCGTGAGATGTAGGTGTCTCGGGATACGGTCATCCACGGCGATTTCCAGATCAGATAGATCACCTGCTGCCGGCCCCAGGCTGCGCTCGCGGATTGCAGATCTGCCAAGGCGGAATCAAATTTGGCAGAGAGGGCTTCAGCCTCTTCTTCGCGCGAGAAGATGCCTCCCAACAAGCGATAGAGCTTCAGGTTGTCCTCTGGGACAACCGGATGGGTGATCACGATGTTTGGAACGAACTTGGCGAGTTCTTCCACCGCGCCTCTGGGGTTTTCGTCTATGTTGACGACGAGGTGAGAGGGCGCCAGCTTGCGTATCTTGGCGACATCGATGCTCTTCGTTCCGCCAACCTTCGGTATTTTTTTGACCGCATCTCGAGGATGGACGCAGAACCCCGTTCGACCGACCAACTGCTTGCCAAGGCCTAGATCCAGCAGCAACTCGGTAATGCTCGGCACCAGCGACACCACGCGCGCCGTGGAGGCAGCCACTTCGTGCTGGGTGCCCAGGGCATCGATCAGTTGGCGTTCGTTGGTTGGGGTGAAGGACATGGCGTGGAAATATTACCGCTTCGCGGGCTAACGTGCATGACCATCTATGCGCCATCCAGCGTTTGGTGCGCCGCAGCGGCCGGGCGGCCGGCCGGCACCGAGTAGGCCTCCGGTCCTGGCGCGGACTAAGGTCCTTTCAGGCTTATTCCAAGCGCATAGATTGCCCGCCGCTGTCACAGAGAACAGTGTTCAGCCGGAACAAATCGGTCCGATGTTAGATCCAACAACATTGCGCGCGGCAAGCGCCAAAGATCCGCCCGAAACGAAGGGTCGCGCCACTAGGGCGCGACCCGGCCGGCGTCCCATGCGGACGCACCGAGCCTGAGGGGCAGACCCGGAAACACCCATCTGGGAGTCGTATCTATGTACCTTGAGTCGCTAGTGGAGTCTCGCCACTCCGGAGGTTCGCCGCGATCGGCAGTGTCCTTGGCGGACAAATACATCCTGCCAGCCGGTCACGCCTACATGAGCGGCATTCAAGCCTTGGTCCGTCTGTGCATCAATCAGCGCGAACGCGACCGGCAAGCCGGGCGCAGTACGGCCGGGTTCGTTTCCGGTTATCGCGGGTCGCCCCTGGGTCCCTTGGACAAGGAATTCTGGAAGGCTGCGGAACCTCTCCAGCAGGCGCACGTGCGCTTTCAACCCGCGGTCAATGAAGAACTCGCCGCCACTGCGGTGCTGGGCACGCAGCAGGTGGCGATGTTTCCCGATGCGCGTTACGACGGCGTATTCGCGCTTTGGTACGGCAAGGGGCCGGGGGTCGATCGTGCCGCCGATGCATTCAAGCACGGCAACTTCGCCGGCACTCACGCCCATGGCGGCGTTTTGGTGCTCGCCGGCGATGATCACGGCGCCTACTCCTCTTCCGTGCCCCACCAAAGCGATCAACTATTAATGTCGTGCTCCATCCCGGTCATTCACCCGGCCGGGGTTCAGGAGTATCTGGATCTCGGCATTCTCGGCTGGGCCATGTCGCGCTACTCGGGTCTCTGGATTGGAATGAAGGCGGTCGCGGATACGGTGGAAAGCTCCGCCATCGTCGATGTCGATCCGCATCGAGTGAACATCGCGCTTCCGAGCGATTTCGAATTGCCCGTTGGGGGTCTGAACATTCGATGGCCGGATACGCGCTTCGATCAAGAAGCGCGCTTGGTCGACCACCGCTTCGATGCCGTGCGTGCCTTTGTTCGCGCCAACCAACTCAATCGCGTCACCCTCGATAGCCCCCGCGCCCGCTTAGGCATCATCGCCGGCGGCAAGTCCTATCTCGATGTGATGAAGGCGCTGGACGATCTTGGCATCTCGGACGCCGAGGCCTCGGCCATTGGCTTGCGCGTCTTCAAGATCGCGGTGCCCTGGCCCCTGGAGGCGCAGACCTTGTTTGCCTTCGCTCGCGGATTGGAAGAGATCATCGTGGTCGAAGAGAAGCGTTCCTTCATCGAAGCTCAAGTCAGAGAACTGCTCTATCCTTTGCCCGACAGGGAACGCCCCCGTGTGATCGGCAAGGACATTGCGCCGCACGACGCGAACTTCGATCGCACTCTCTTGCTCAGCGCCAAACTCGATTTCTCGCCCGCCGAAGTGGCTCTGCTCGTTGCCGCGCGGGTTTCGCGCTTTCACCAATCGGCTCGGATGCAAGAGCGCGTGGACTTCATCCGGCAGCGCCGCTGCATAGGCGCTGTCATCGAGCAGAAGCGCACTCCTTATTACTGCTCGGGCTGCCCGCACAATACCTCGACCAAGGTGCCGGAGGGAAGTCACGCGCTGGCGGGCGTGGGCTGCCATTGGATGGCCACGGATATCACGCCGGAATCCACCCTCACTTACTCGCAGATGGGCGGCGAGGGCATCAGTTGGATGGGTATCGCACCCTTTAGCGGGACCACGCATGTGTTCGCGAACCTGGGTGACGGCACCTACTTTCACTCGGGTCTACTCGCCATTCGCCAAGCTTTGGCTGCAAAGATCAACATCACCTACAAGCTGCTGTACAACGACGCGGTCGCGATGACAGGCGGTCAACCCGTGGATGGCGAGCTATCTATTCCGATGGTCGTCTCTCAGGTGCGTGCGGAGGGGGTGCAACGGATCGAAATCGTGAGCGAAGATCCGCAACGCTACCAAGCAGTGAGCTTCGCGGGCGAAACGGTTCCGGTCCATCACCGGGACCGCTTGGATGCCGTGCAGCGAGCCTTGCGCGAAATCGAAGGCGTCTCGGTACTGATCTACGACCAAACCTGTGCCACGGAGAAATTGCGGCGGCGTAAGCGCGGCAAGTATCCTGACCCCGCCGTACGAACCGTGATCAACGAGGCCGTGTGCGAAGGTTGCGGCGACTGCGGTGAACAATCCAATTGCACGGCCATCGTTCCGGTTGAAACAGAGTTGGGCCGCAAGCGCGCCATCAACCAGACGCTGTGCAACAAGGTTTTCTCTTGCGTAAAGGGGTTCTGCCCCAGCTTCGTCACTGTAGAGGGT
>JBKKAO010000267.1:0-4172 GCA_046714645.1 Burkholderiales bacterium
CCCTTGAACGCCAGATCGACGCCGATATCGCCCTATGCGACGAACAAGGCTTCTACTTCATGGGGGTGGTGATGCGCACGTTTCGCGGTGCAAGACTCGCCCAGCAAGGACGAGTCGCGGAGGGAATACGGGATATCGAAGAAGGTATCGCGGTCCATCAAACTTCTGGCGCCGGATTCTGTGTCTCCATGTTCTTGGCTTTCCTTGCCCAGGCGCATTTGATGGCAGATAACGCTGAGGAAGGACTGGCCGCGGTGGCAGAGGGGCTTCAGGTTTCCGAACAATTGGGCGAGCTTCGATCCAATGCCGAACTGCATCGCCTGCGCGGAGAATTGCTACTGCGCCAGACACCCTCCGATCACGCTGCGGCGGAAGCCGCATTTCATCGAGCCCTGGAAATCGCGCGCGAACAAGAGGCCAAATCCCTAGAACTGCGCGCCGCCGCCTCTCTGGCCCGCCTCTGGCAATCGCTAGGCAAACGCCGCGAAGCCCGCGATCTTCTCGCACCTATCTACAACTGGTTCACCGAGGGTTTCGATACCAAGGATTTGAAGGACGCCAAGGCGCTGCTCTCCGGGCTTGGATGACCTAATCCCTCGTCATTCGAGAGTGAGCGTAGGGTTTGCGTCTCGAACAGCAAGCGCGATCGCTGGCCCGATGCCTCCCCTCCCAGCAATTCACGCACTTCCGAACTGTCGAGCATTGGATGACGAGAGCAAGCAAGCTCCAAGATTTCGGCTGCCAGCTCGCGCAACTGGGCCGTCGTGGATTCCATCCGCCGCTTGAATCCTTCGCCTTCGAGCGCATCGGTGAGCCCGCGGTTGAGCTCGGCAAACCAGCCTAATTCGGCTTGGTCGAGCATCGCGCTCGGATTATCGCCACCGCCCAATGCGGACCACTGGCGCAGCAAGCGTTGAATCGCGTAGTTGAGCCGCTGGGTGGAAGTCAAGGATTCGCGCAGGCCGCTCAAGGCCGCCACGTCCGTTAGCTTGCGCTGGAAGAAGATCTGGCACAGCACGCCCCAGTAATAGGTGTAATCCCAGATGACCTTCACCGGTAACACGCCAGGGTTGCCGAAGATCGGGTATTGATCCAGAAATATTGGCAGCATACTGTCGTAAAAAGACTGGTAGAAGCGCTCATAGATAGCCGCTCTCGCTAGTATGGAACCCCCGCCTCGTTCGTGCGCGATCAATTCAGTAATGTAAGTATTTCCAATGGCGATGAAATCGCTACCCGGCGAGTAGAACGGATCGAGGAACACGCCCGCATCTCCGGTCAATGCCCAGCGCTCGGCGGAGAAGACCTGCTTACAACCATAGGAATAGCGCCGCAACCATGCGAAGTCCTGCAAGCAGCCGCGCAGCGCTTCGAGTTCCTCGGCGAGCCGGGGCTGATGCCGCACCAGCCAAGCCAAAGCCTTGTCGAAGCTGTTGAGCGAATTCGTGGGATGCATGCGCGCATCGGCAACGATGCCTACTGAGTGGGATCCCGAGGCCAGAGGAATTAACCAGACCCAGTAGCCAGGACCGACGAGATGATTGGTCGAGCGCCAGCGATCGGGCGGCGTGCAGCGTCCCAGCCATGCCGCATCGCTGGACCAGTTATTGATATCGATACGGGTGCCAACACGAAACCACACGGCGGTCGCTTCATGGCCGTTGTGCTGTGCGAGCCCTAAACGGCGCTTGATGAGCCCGGCGCGGCCCGAGGCATCGATCAGCCAAGGCGCTCGCACAGAGCGCTCGCCTCCTTTATGCTGGTAGGTGACGTGGTGATCCGCGCCACCGGTCATCAAGTCGAAGTTGCGAATCACTGCGCCGTCGATAAAGCGCACACCGCTGCGTTGTGCTTCGCATGCGAGGTAGTTCTCGAAGATACCGCGATCGAGCTGGTAGCTCGGTGTGGACAGATGGCGGCTGGCGCCTAATTCCAACACCTGGTCGATATCGCGCCGCCCGTCGGAGAAAAAGAAGCGGAACCCGAACTTCTTGATCTGTTGCTCAACGAGATGGGATTTGAGTCCCAGCACGGTGTCGAAATAGTGAGCGCCGATCTCCACGCAGGACTCCCCTACCTTGTGCGCGGCCAGGGGGACAGGATGCCTTTGGCGTTCCAGCACAAGGATATCGAGATCTTGCATTCGCTGTCGTAGCTGCAATGCCAAGGTCAAGCCAGCCAGGCCACCCCCCATGATGACTACATCCGCACGCCCTTCAATCATGGCATCACACGGGTTAGCGGCGTTACGCGAAGATCCAGTGCGAGCTCTGGGCCGATGGAATAACATAGTTCCTTGGATGAGCGGGCAGCCAGCACTTCGAACAATGCCATGCAGGCAAACATGGCGTTGCCAGACAGTTCTCGCGCGGCGGCAGTGAGGGGCTCGGAGTCGCGAGGCTCCGGATCCGTTCGCGTGCGCCATTCGATGCGGGCAATGCTGCGTGCGCCGCTTTCTGGTGCTAGCACCCATGCTCCAGCCAACATCCCCCGGCTTTGCGCCATGGCCGCCAGGGGCCCGCGCGCCTCGATGTCGTAGGCCACCAACAACACGGGTTCCCCGTCGCTGGCAACCTGAGCAAACGCTTCGAGCAACCCGGCGGCAAAACTCCGCGACCAAGCACTCAGGGCCGTATAGGACGCCATGCATCCGGTGGCGATGGACCAATAGCCCGCCGCCGCGTTGTGCACGGAGTTATGGAACTTGGTCGGTGAGACCAGCTCCGGGGTACTCGCCAGTGTCTCGCACATGTAGTCGGTAGTGGCCAGATCGCCGTGCGTGGAGGTGAACACGCTCGCCAAGCGCGCTCGGTCCACCCCCGCATCGGCGCAGGCGCGCGCCGCCACCTCGAGCGCCACCGCCACCGTGTCCGGTGCACGCCGCCGCTCATTGGGCGGCAAGAGCGTGGGGGCTGGGCGCGGCAATGAGGTTTCCGGCAAAGGATGCTCGCCACGAAGCACGGGAGCCGCCATCTCCCAGCCGGGCAGTCTCGGCGACCACAGTGCCACCCCATCGACGAACACGCGCATCATCGGCGCGGCGCCTCCTTCCCAAACAACAGCACACAATTGCTGCCGCCAAAACCGAAGGACAGGCTAAGCGCGTTGCGCGCTTGCGCATCCTGGTTTTCCAGACGAATCTGGGGGCCGCACGCGGGATCAAGAGTATCGGTGTTCAAGGTGCCTGGCAGATGCCCCGCCTCCATGGCGAGTAGCGTAATCACCGCTTCCAAGATGCCCGCCGCACCCAGGGTGTGTCCGGTCCAACCCTTGGTGGAACTCGCGTGGACATGCTCGCTAAACATTGCCTTGATGGCCGCGGCCTCCACCTCGTCGTTCTTGAGACTCGCGGTGCCGTGAAGGTTGATGTAGCCGATCTGCCCCGTTTCCAAGCGGGCTCGGTGCAGCGCCTCGCGCACGGCACGAGTCACACTCAAGCCTTCAGGATGAGGAGCGGACATGTGATGGGCATCGCTGGATTCTCCGTAACCCAGGAGCCACGGACCCTGGGCGCCCTCCCGTTCCAGCAAAGCGAATCCCGCTGCCTCACCTAAATTGATTCCGCTACGCTTAGCGTCGAAGGGCCGGCAAGGTTCTCTCGAAAGCAACTGGAGGGAGTTGAATCCGAAGAGCACGCTGTCGCACAAGGAGTCCACACCACCGGCCACGGCGGCGTCCGCGACACCGGCTAAAATCAAGCGCTGCGCCTGTGCGAACACTTTCCCGCTGGAAGAGCAGGCGGTAGCCACCGTCGCCGAGAAACCTGTGAGGCCTAAGGCGTGCTGGACGAAGTGCCCCGTGGAATGGGGAGTGTGTACGATGGGACGGCGCAGATCTTCAGGAAATTCTCTATCCGCGGTTAGACGCCGGTAAGCTTCCTCACTAGCACCAATACTCGATGTGGAGGTGCCCAGCAGAACCGCGACGCGCGCTGGCCCATAACGCGCACGCGCGGCGGCCACCGCGCTGAGAAAGTGATCTTGCTGTAAGCCGATCCACGCCAGCCGGTTGTTGCGGCATTCCCATCGCGCGAACTCTGTGGGCAATGGCTCGGCTTCCACGCCTTCCACACGGCCAATGCAGCTGGGCACGGGAGCAGGACCGAAATCGTTGAGCTGCAAGCCGCCGCGGCGTTCCCGCAACGCCGCCAGCGTTGCGGCGCGACCGCGGCC
>JBKKAO010000268.1:0-8401 GCA_046714645.1 Burkholderiales bacterium
GGCGGATTCTGAAGGACGCGCCACGGCATCTCAATGCCAAGGGCGTGTTGATCGTGGAGGTGGGCCGTGGCAAAGCCGCGGTGGAAGCCGCCTATCCCAAGCTACCCTTCCTGTGGTTTGCGACAACTTCTGACGAAAAAGCTGGGGAAGAAGAAGTCTTCCTACTGAATGCAACAGACCTATTCGGCGCGTAGGACGGGCTCCAGGGTCGCCGCCCACTCCATCACTTGCGCCGTATGGTCTTCTTCCAGCTCGAAATGCCCCCCGCGCCTGAGCCGAGGAGGCAAGATGATCTCGCCAAAGCGCACTCTCATCAAGCGGCTGACGGTCATGCCAATGGCTTCGATCATGCGGCGCACGATGCGGTTGCGGCCTTCGCGCAAAATAACGCGATACCACTTATTTACGCCTCTCCCGCCTTGCTCGGTGATGGAGTCGAAGCGCGCCACACCGTCATCCAAGCGCACGCCCTTGGTGAGCGCGCGAATGTGCTCAGGCGTGAGCTCGCCAAAAATGCGCACCGCATACTCCCGCTCCACTTCGTAGCGCGGATGCATTAAGCGGTTCGCCAATTCGCCGGAGGTGGTAAAGATCAACAACCCGCAGGTGTTGTAGTCCAAGCGCCCGATGGCCAGCCACTTGCCGCGCCGCAATTCGGGGAGCTTTTCGAAAACACTCGGGCGGCCCTGGGGATCGTCCCGGCTGACGATCTCGCCCTCGGGCTTGTGATAGATGATGACCCTGGGAAGTTTACCCATGGGACGCACGGTGACCTGGCGGCGGCCGACCTTGATCAGGTCTCCGGAATTCACGCGCATGCCCAACAGCGCGATTTGGCCGTTGACGCGTACTTTGCCCTCTCGAATTTGTTGTTCCATCTCGCGGCGCGAACCCAGGCCAGCCTGGGCCAGGACCTTATGGATCTTCTCCGGCGCGGTCTCTACCTGGGACTGGCGGTAGCGCAGGCGTTTCTGGTCGGAGGCGCCGCGCGGCGCAGCGCGCGAGGCCGGCGCCGGGTCCTTGCGCGGGCGCCCTCGCGTGGCTGGCGCTTTATCCGTTTTCAATGAAGGAGTCTTGGCGCGTGTGCGCTCCTGCGGGCGGAAAGTTCCGCGCGCAGGAGACGAGGCCGCGGAGCTGGGAACGGCGCGGGTCAAGCTTGCCGCCTTTCGGTCATGGCCTGGGCCACGGTCCCGGCACCGGCGTATTCGAGTTCCCCACCCACGGGCAAACCTCTTGCGATTCGGCTGACTTTGATTTGCCTATTCTTCAACATCTCACCCATGTAGTGGGCCGTCGCCTCGCCCTCAACGGTAAAGTTGGTGGCGAGGATCACTTCGTTTACAACACCGTCGCTCGCGCGTTTAAGCAAGCGATCGAGGTGAATTTCCTTCGGCCCGATACCATCCAAGGGCGAGAGCCGCCCCATCAAAACGAAGTACAAGCCGTTAAAGCAATGCGCCTGTTCCATGGCGAGTTGATCGGCGGGCATTTCCACCACACAGAGCAAACCTTGATCGCGCCGCGCGGAGGCGCACAAATCACAAATTTCTGCCTCGGTAAAATTGTTGCAGCGCTGGCAGTGGCGAATCGCCGCCAGCGCTTGCGTTAAGGATTGGGCGAGCTGAGCGGCACCGGCTTGGTCTCGCTGCAGCAGATGAAAAGCCATCCGTTGCGCCGAGCGCGGCCCCACGCCCGGCAGGCAGCGAAGAGCACTCACCAAGACTTCGAGTGCCGATGAACGACCCAGTGAGTGGCCGGCATCCCGCTTCATCGATGCCTGCATTACGGCCGAGTTTTCAATGAATGTAGGCCGCTTCAGAAAGGCAGTTTGAACCCAGGCGGCAACCCAAGTCCCGAAGCCATTCCGCCCATCTTTTCGTGCGTCGTGGTCTCCACCCGCCTCACCGCATCATTGAAGGCCGCGGCCACCAGGTCCTCCAGCATTTCTTTGTCATCACCCATCAGGCTCGGGTCGATGGTGACCCGTTTCACGTCGTGCCGGCAGGTCATGACCACCTTCACCATTCCGGCGCCGGACTGGCCTTCCACTTCCAAAGTGGCAAGTAGCTCCTGCATCTTGCGCATGTTGTCCTGCATTTGCTGAGCCTGTTTCATCAGGCCCGCGAGTTGACCCTTCAGCATGGCGGGTGCTCTCCTAGGGAAAAGTTGATCCGTTGACTCTACTGCAAAGGTTTGATGGAGTCACTGACTATTCGTCCATCGAAATTTTCCACCAAATCGCGCACGAAGGGATCGGATTCGATGGCGGCGATGGCCCTGTCTTGCTTGGCTCGCCGTTCGGATTCTTGAATCTCAGACGGGGTGCGGCCGCTGGTATCGCCCACCAAGATCTGCAATTGGAGTTTTCTACCCAACTGGGCCTCCAGGGCGCTTTGCAGCTTGTCTCGGTAGGCTTTGTCCAGCAAGTGTTTGTGCGCTTCCGGCAAACGCAAGGTCAGTCCGCGCTCGGACTGCTCCACCAGCGCGCAATGCTGCGCCAGCATGGCCGCCATGCCGCCCAGCTTGAGGGTGCCGAGAAGCGCGCGCCAGTCTTCGATCATCGCGACACCGAGCGCCGTGCCGCGCGCGTTATTGCCCCCATCACTCTGGGATCGTGTTGCGCTCGCCGGTGGTGGCGGCGTCACTCGCCCTGCTCCGCCTGGAGGCGCCGCGATAGGCGTGCCGGACGGCGCTGTGGCGGGCGCGCGGGCTTCTGTCTTGAAAGTCAGCATGCGCAGCACGGTCATGGTGAAACCGGCGTGATGATCGGGTGCCAGCCCCAGATCGGCGCGGCCGTGGAGGGCGATCTGGTAGAACAGTTGCAGCTCTTCCGGCGAGAGCGCTTGCGCCAAGCGTTTGAGCGCCTCCAACTCCGGCTCGTCCTCCGACAAGGCCTCGGGGATGGATTGCGAAAGCGCCAGGCGATGTAGCAGCGATGCCATCTCCTCCAGCACCGAATCGAAGGATGCGCCCAGGGCCAGCAATTCATCGGCGATGGCGATGAGCGCCTTGCCGTCCCCGGCGGCCAGTGCGTCCAGTAATGCTAGGAGCCGGCCGCGATCCACCGACCCCAGCATTTCGCGCACGCTTTGGTCTTCGACCTTGCCAGCGCCGTGAACGATGGCTTGATCCAGTAAGCTCAAGCCGTCGCGCAAGCTGCCTTGCGCGGCGCGAGCCAACAATACTAACGCGACCGCATCGAAGGGGATGTTTTCGCGCTCCAGCACATGGGCCATCTGTTGGCGAATCTCGCCTCGAGGAATTTGCTTGAGACCGAATTGCAGGCAGCGCGAGAGCACCGTCACGGGAACCTTCTGCGGGTCAGTGGTGGCCAGGATGAACTTCACATGCTCCGGGGGTTCTTCCAAGGTCTTTAACATGGCGTTGAAGGCGTTACGCGAGAGCATATGCACCTCGTCGATGATGTATACCTTGAAGCGGCCCTTGGTCGGCGCGTACAAGGCGTTGTCCAGCAACTCGCGCATTTGATCGACCTGTGTGTTGGAGGCCGCGTCGAGTTCCAGCAGATCCACGAACCGGCCCGCGTCGATCTCCCGGCAAGCGCCGCATTGGCCGCAGGGCTCGGCCGTGACACCGGTTTCGCAGTTAAGCGCCTTCGCCAGAATGCGGGCCAGCGTCGTCTTGCCCACGCCCCGCGTCCCGGTGAAGAGATAGGCGTGATGCAGCCGCGCCTGCGTCAGCGCATTGATCAAAGCACGAACCACGTGCTCCTGCCCCACCAACTCGCCAAAGCTGCGGGGACGGTACCTACGCGCCAGAGCTAGGGTCATGCAGCGAAACTCCATGAGCGTTGTCGGTGGTACGTCGAGCGTGGTCCTTGCGAAACCGGCGATACACCGTAGGCTAAGGACAACGCAATAGGGTGGCGAGCCTTACCCCCGGCACTTACAGATAGTAGTTTTGGCTGCTTCCTTCCGGACCTGACCAGGTTCACTACCCTGCAATGCGGGGAGGCCCGCCATTGAACTTTGATCCGCGATGTTCGCGTTGCGGTCGTGGAACCGCTTAAGTGGCATCGCCACACCGCGTTGCTACAACACGCCTCACGGCTCACGCCTCACGCCTCACGCGGTAATAACAGGAATCTCGCCGATCCTCACGCGCCATTGCGCCGGTCCGGTGTTGTGCACCGAAGTCCCGCCGGAATCCACCGCGACGGTGACCGGCATGTCCTTCACTTCGAATTCGTAGATGGCTTCCATGCCCAAATCCTGAAAGGCCACCACTCGCGCCGCCTTGATGGCTTTGGAAACGAGGTAGGCCGCGCCGCCCACCGCCATGAGGTACACCGCACGGTGCTTCTTGATGGCCTCGATGCCCTTGGGTCCGCGCTCGCCCTTGCCGATCATGCCCATCAAGCCGGTCTTCTCCAGCATCATTTCCGTGAACTTGTCCATGCGCGTAGCGGTGGTCGGTCCCGCCGGACCCACCACTTCGTCGCGCACGGGATCCACCGGGCCGACGTAATAGATGAAGCGATTGCGGAAATCCACGCCCGCGGGCAGGCTCTCGCCGCGCGCGAACAGGTCGGCGATGCGCTTATGGGCGGCGTCGCGCCCGGTCAAGATCTTTCCGCTGAGAAGCAGCGTTTCGCCCGGCTTCCAGGCCGCCGCCTCCTCCTTGGTGACGGTGGCGAGATTCACGCGTCGCGCCGAGTCCGCAGCCTTCCACTGCACATCCGGCCAATCGCTTAGACTCGGTGCTTCCAGCTTGGCAGGGCCGCTGCCATCCAACACGAAATGCGCGTGCCGCGTGGCCGCACAGTTGGGAATGATGGCCACGGGCAGCGAGGCGGCATGGGTGGGATAGTCCTTGATCTTGACGTCCAACACCGTGGTGAGGCCACCCAAACCCTGGGCACCGATACCCAGCGCATTGACCTTGTCGTACAACTCGATGCGCAGTTCTTCAAGCTTGTTCTTCGGCCCGCGCGCCTTCAATTCGTGCATGTCGATGGATTCCATCAGCGCTTCCTTGGCCAGCACCATGGCCTTCTCCGCCGTGCCGCCCACACCGATGCCCAACATGCCGGGCGGACACCATCCCGCGCCCATTTGGGGTACCACGCTCAACACCCAATCGACGATGCTGTCCGAGGGGTTGAGCATGGTGAACTTTGACTTGTTTTCCGAGCCGCCGCCTTTGGCGGCGATCATTACTTCGACGGTGTCCCCAGGCACTACTTCCATGTGCACCACCGCGGGCGTGTTATCGCGAGTATTCTTCCTCGCCCCGAGCGGATCGGCGACGATGGAGGCACGCAGCTTGTTGTCCTCGTTCATGTAGCCCCGGCGCACGCCCTCGTTGACCATATCGGTCACGCTCAGGGTGGCGTCCCAGCGCACATTCATTCCGATCTTCAAGAACACCACCACGATACCGGTGTCCTGGCACACGGGACGGCGGCCCTGCGCGCACATGCGCGAGTTGGTCAGAATCTGCGCGATGGCATCCTTGGCGGCGGGCGATTGCTCGCGAGCATAGGCTTCGCCGAGCGCTTGGATAAAGTCCTTGGGGTGATAGTAGGAAATGAACTGAAGCGCATCAGCGACACTGCTGATAACGTCTTCCTGGGCAATGGTGGTCATGGCGTCGGTGCAAATAAGCCGGCTGCACAATGAAGCAGCGAACGAGGACGCGAAGTTTAGCATGCGAGCATCTTGCGCACGCACTTGGCAGCGAGACTCGTGGCTATAATCGAGGGCACGCCATTTCAATCCACCGGCATTCATTGTCAGGGAGCCGTCATGAGTACCATCGAATCCGTCTCGCGCGAGTCCCGCGTGTTCGCACCTTCCGCGGAGTTCGCGAAGCAAGCCAACGTCTCCGGCATGGTGGCCTACCAGGCGCTGTGCGACGAGGCCGCGCGCGACTACGAAGGCTTTTGGGCGCGCCAGGCACGGGAGCACCTGCTGTGGCACAAGGATTTCACCCAGGTGCTCGATGAATCCAACGCGCCCTTCTACAAGTGGTTCCACGACGGCGAGTTGAACGCGTCCTACAACAGCCTGGACCGCCATCTCAAGACACAGCCCAACAAGACCGCCATCGTCTTCGAAGCCGACGATGGCAAGGTCACCACCATCACCTATAAGGCCTTGCATCAGCGCGTGTGCCGGGTCGCCAACGCGTTGAAGGCGCTCGGGATCAGGACGGGCGACCGGGTCATCATCTACATCCCCATGTCCATCGAGGGCGTGGTGGCCATGCAGGCTTGCGCGCGCATCGGCGCCACGCATTCTGTGGTGTTCGGTGGCTTTTCCGCGAAGTCGCTGCAAGAGCGCATCATCGATGCCGGTGCGGTGGCCATCATCACCGCCGATGAGCAGATGCGCGGTGGCAAGGCGCTGCCTATCAAATCCATCGTCGACCAGGCACTCGGCATGGGCGGGTGCGAAGCCATTCAGAGCGTCGTGGTCTACCGGCGTACCGGCCATTCCGTCAACATGACCCAGGGCCGCGATCATTGGTGGCACGAGTTGGAAGCCAAGCACAGCGATGCGTGCGAGCCCGAGTGGGTCAACGCCGAACACCCGCTATTCATCCTCTACACTTCGGGTTCCACCGGCATGCCCAAAGGCGTGCAGCATTCCACGGGCGGTTACTTGCTGTGGGCCGCGCTCACGATGAAGTGGACCTTCGATATCAAGCCCGCGGACGTGTTCTGGTGCACCGCCGACATCGGCTGGGTTACGGGTCACTCTTACGTGGCCTATGGCCCGCTCGCCGCCGGTGCCACACAGATCGTATTCGAAGGCGTTCCGGTCTATCCGCATGCGGGCCGCTTCTGGGAAATGGTGAAGCGCCACCGATGCACCATCTTCTACACGGCGCCCACCGCCATCCGCTCGCTCATAAAAGCTTCCGAGTCCGATCCGAAGACCCATCCGCGAAATTACGACCTGTCCTCGCTGCGATTGCTGGGCAGCGTGGGCGAACCCATCAATCCGGAAGCATGGATGTGGTACTACAACAACGTAGGCGGCACGCGCTGCCCCATCGTGGATACCTTCTGGCAGACCGAAACCGGCGGCCACATGATCACGCCACTACCGGGCGCCACGCCACTTGTACCCGGCTCATGCACCCTGCCCTTGCCCGGTATCATGGCCGCTATCGTGGACGAAACCGGTCACGAGGAACCCAACGGTACCGGCGGCCGCTTAGTGATCACGCGCCCCTGGCCTGCCATGGTGCGCACCATCTGGGGCGATCCGGATCGCTTCAAGAAAACCTATTTCCCCGAAGAAATGGGCGGCAAGCTCTACCTCGCTGGCGACGGCGCCGTGCGCGCCAAGGACACCGGTTACTTCACCATCATGGGCCGCATCGACGACGTGCTCAACGTTTCCGGCCACCGCTTGGGTACCATGGAAATCGAATCGGCCCTCGTGGCCAACACACAACTCGTCGCCGAAGCCGCCGTCGTCGGCCGGCCCGATGACTTGACGGGCGAAGCGGTAGTCGCCTTCGTAGTCACCAAAGGTCCCCGCCCCACAGGCGATGCCGCACTAAAAATGGCAAAAGAACTACGTGACTGGGTCGGCAAGGAGATCGGCCCCATCGCGAAGCCCAAGGAAATTCGTTTCGGCGACAACCTCCCCAAGACCCGCTCGGGCAAGATCATGCGCCGCTTGCTGCGTTCGCTGGCCAAGGGAGAAGCCATTACGCAAGACGTTTCGACCTTGGAGAATCCTGCCATATTGGAGCAGTTGAAGGAGGCGAAGTGAGGCAGTGGGTAAGCGGTAGGCACTTTCCGTCAAGACAAAGCGCCCGCGGGCTCGCCATTGACACCGAGGGAGGTGTGGGTTCATGATCGCCTGCGATTCAAGATCGGGCTGGAGTGGGTGTATCTGAAAGCACCGCGCAGTGGAATATTCAAGGGATCCAATGCATTCCAAATTCATCCGCCGTATTAGACACCTTGAAGGTGCTTTATTGAACACCTTTAGGGGGCCGACATTTAGTTGGGCTTCGCACGAGTAATCATCGTGGGAAATTCCTTGTGGTGTGCTAGCGACGGTCGCTCATTTCATCGGCTGCCGAGCGCAAAAGTTGGATCCGTTTGCGCCACGTCGCCATCGGCATTGCCCTCGTTGCCGTACAACTGCGCGCAGAGCCCGCGCTTCGTTCATCGGTCGCGTGACGCAAGCCGTGCTCCGGGTCGTGCGCGCTCGTGGCGCAAGGAAACAAGTGCCTGATCGTCAGGTTCGCGGTATGCTCGCGGCCATGGCTTCGGTCAACAGCCCAACCCGGCGCTCAAGCGGAGCGGCCAACAGCGGCGCTTCGCTTGCTGTTGGCCGCCCGCTTAGCTCTGCGTTGGGCGTGATCGGACACATCGAGGCGAGTAGTATTTCTTGGGAGGCTATATGGATACACG
>JBKKAO010000269.1:0-3419 GCA_046714645.1 Burkholderiales bacterium
CGGCGGAGGAAGGAATCCGAAGTTCACCGCGTTCAATGCGAGACCAAATCTCAGTCTTCGTTCTTGAAATCCAGAATGGATTTCGAAGACAAACGGCCCTGTTTGAGATCTTGGAGGCCCTCCAGTACGTTCACCGCTACGGCCCTATCTAGCATATCCTGGCGGATCAAGTCTCGAATATACTCACTGGGCGTGGCGTAAAGATCATTGTCGCTCGCTCGCTCGTTCACGTATTTGCGCAGGGCGTCGGTGAGTTGAATGTTCAATGTGCTGCTCAAGCGATATCTCCTAGGGGGCTTCTCGATGAAATTTCATTTTATCAGGCCTGGCAATTAGATGGCGTTTATTGCCAGATCAAGACTGGCAATTGGGGATCTGGAATACTATTGGATAGGTGACCCCATCGCGTATGAATACATTTGCAGACTACGAAAAATACGACGGACTCGGACTTGCCGATCTGGTGCGGCGTAAGGAGGTGACGCCCAGCGAGTTGCTCGATGCTGCCATCGAGCGAGTCGAAGCGCGCAATCCATCGGTCAACGCGGTGATCATGAACCTCTACGACTACGGCAAGAAGGCCATTGCCGAAGGGCTTCCCGTTGGGCCGTTTCGCGGTGTACCGTTCCTGATGAAGGACCTCACGTCTCCTGTTGCCGGCGTGCGCATGACGCGAGGCTCGACCTTTTTCGCCGGCTCGCCGCCAGCCGCCGCCGACAGCGAACATGTGAAGCGATTGAAACGGGCAGGCCTCGTCATTTTCGGGCGAACTAATTCCTGCGAGCATGGCTTGTCGCTCACCTGCGAGCCACAGCTTTACGGCCCGACGCGAAACCCTTGGGATTTCTCTCGTATCTCAGGGGGATCGAGCGGCGGTGCGGC
Organism: Burkholderiales bacterium; assembly: GCA_046714645.1. Lineage (GTDB taxonomy): Bacteria > Pseudomonadota > Gammaproteobacteria > Burkholderiales > SHXO01 > SHXO01. Next base: position 883 of record JBKKAO010000269.1, read on the forward strand.
GGCCGCGGTCGGGGCACGAATGCTGCCGATGGCGCACGCCTCCGATGGGTTCGGTTCGATCCGAGCACCTGCGGCGTGCTGTGGCGTGGTGGGTCTTAAGCCAACACGGGGCCGCAACACCTTCGCGCCGTTCGCAGGCGAGGGACTCGGCGGGCTATCGACTGAGCATGCCGTAACGCTGAGCATTCGGGACACCGCGGCGTTACTAGACGCGACCTGTGGACCGGGCGCGGGTGATCCCTACGCCGCACCCGCGCCTGCTAGACCTTATCTCGATGAAGCCGACGCGAACCCAGACAAGCTCCGCATCGCCTGGACCGCCAAGGCACCGAATGGTGGAGTCATCGACCCGGAATGTCTCCGTCTGCTGGCGGATACGGTCAAGCTCTGCGCTGATTTAGGCCATCACGTGGAGGAACGCGATCCCGAGATCGACGGGGCAGCTATTGTTCCGACGTTCCTCACGTTTGCGTGCGCGAACACCGTTGTAAATTTCGCGAGCCATCCGAGCACGGGGCGTCCAGCGCGCGAAGAGGAGGTGGAGCGAATCACTTGGCTGACCGCGAAGATGGGCGAGAAGATCAGTGCGCCCGATTACGTTCGAGCCACGCAAACGGCGCATCGCCTGGGGCGCCAGATGGCGGCGTTCCATAAAAAATGGGATGTGCTGTTAACGCCTGGGCTCAGTACGCCGCCGGTCAAGCTCGGTTGGCTCGACATGATGATGGACGACTTTGACGAATATTGGCGGCGTGTGTTTACTTTCTCGCCCTTCACCGTCTGGTTCAATATCACGGGACAACCTGGGCTGATGCTCCCGCTGGGCCAGAGCACGGCGGGATTACCGCTTGCGGTCCAACTCGTTGCCAGTTACGGCGATGAGGCAGCGCTTATTCGGCTCGGCAGCCAACTCGAAGCCGCGCGGCCCTGGTTTGAGCGCAGACCCGCCCTCGCGTCCTGAGAAGCTTGGCCACAAAAATGCTTTTCACCGCAAGGACACAGAGAACGCGCAGCCAAGAACGGAAGCGCTAACGATAAATATGCCCTGGTTTCTCTCTGTGATCTCTGAGATGAAATGCTGGTTCCATCAGAACCCTACTTCGCCGGCTTCCACTCCGCAACCATCTTCTTAGCCCGCGCAATGTCCTCCGGGGTCATCTTGCGTTCCATCTTGGCCACTATGTCCTTGACGTAGGCGCGATCGCGATCATTAGGCGCTTCGCGGGAAAAGAGCGCATACCACATGTGAGCGGTGACCAAATCCTTCTCCACGCCTTCGCCCTTGTGGTGCATGATGGCTAAGTATTGACGAGCGGGAACATCGCCATGGTTGGCTGCTTTGCGAAACCACTTGAGGGCTTCGGGCTGGTTGCGAGGGACGCCGTGGCCGTAGTGATGCATGAAACCGATACCGAATTCGCCGCGCGCATCGCCTTGTTCGGCGATGGTTTGATACTCCTTGAGGGCCAAGTCATAGTTCCCTGCGTAGTAAGCTTGAACGGCCTCTTGAAATCCTGCATGGGCGGAGACTGACGACAAAAACACGAACGCAGCGACAAACCTCTTCATCTGATATTCCTAATGTGACTGATATGAGTTAAACGGAACGGCCGCCATCCACCGGGAATTCCACCCCGGTGATGAAATCCGAATCGTCCGAGGCGAGATACACCGCCGCCTTGGCGATATCCGTGGGCGTGGCCAGGCGCCCCAGGGGTATGTTGCCGAGAAACTTCTTGCGGTTCTCGGGTGTGTCCGGCATGCCCATGAAGGATTCGATCAATCCCGTGGGCGACATGACGGGTGCGATGGCATTGACCCGAATGTTGTCGGGGCCGAGTTCGACGGCCATGGCCTTGGACATAAGATTCACCGCCGCTTTCGATGCGCTGTACCAAACCAGTCCTGGGCGCGGGCGCATGCCGGAGACCGATCCGATGTTGATGATGTTGCCACGCTTTTTGGCCCGCATGATGGGCACGGTGGCGAGCGTCATCAGATAGATGGACTTCACGTTGATGTCGAACATGCGGTCGAAGGTCTCTTCGTCCACGTCTAACATGGGCTGGTTCTTGTGGGTGTAGCCGGCGTTATTGACCACGATATCCAAGGTGCCGAATCGTTTTACGGTGGCTGCCACCAGGTTCTCTATATCCACTTTCTTGGAAACATCACAGCGCACCGAGGCGGCGTTGCTGCCAAGCGAGGCGGCCACTTCCTGGACGCCTTTCTCGTTGATGTCGGACAGCATGACCTTGGCGCCTTCCGCGATATAGCGGCGCGCGATCTCGGCGCCGAATCCGCTGGCGGCGCCGGTGACGATGGCGACTTGATCTTTTAGTCTCATGAGTTTCCCTTGGAGGGTGGGTTGTTTAGAAGGTTCCGAATATTAACCTCAGGCAGGGGAGGGGTTGTGTGCGCTGAAAGGCGTGTTCCAACTCCGATCTCGATCCAGCTTTCGCCTGAAGGCATCGCGGTATGCGGAACGACTGGCTAATATATTTGACCAATCGATCTAAAATGCGCTAACGTCCCTC
>JBKKAO010000270.1:0-13447 GCA_046714645.1 Burkholderiales bacterium
TCTCCGAGAGGATGCCCCCGCCGCAGCCTACGTCGAGCACGTCCTTGCCGGCGAGACGGGCGGCATGGTCGATGAATCCCAAGCGCAAAGGGTTGATCTCGTGCAGCGGCCTGAATTCGCTGTTGGGGTCCCACCAGCGGTGGGCCAGTGCGCTGAACTTGTCCAGCTCGTGGGGATCGGCGTTTAGGGGGGGGCTCATGCGTTTGCCATCAGTTTGGTTTGCCAAAGCGATACCTTGGCCTTTAGCCGTGCCTCGTCCATTTGGGTGAGCTGGCGGTTGTGGAGAAGCCGCTTTCCCGCAACCCAGACGTCGCTCACATGCTCGCGGCCGGCAGCGTATACCAGGTGAGAAGCAGGATGGTAGCAGGGACTACGCTCCAGGCTATCCAAGCTGAGCGCGCATAGGTCCGCGGACTTGCCAGCCTCAATGGACCCGATTTCTTTCTCCAGGCCCAGGGCGCGAGCGCCATTGAGGGTGGCCATGCGTAGCGCGGTCATACCATCCAGAGCGTCCGCACGAGAAGAGGTGGCTTTCGCCACAAGCGCGGCGGTGCGAAGCTCTTGAAACAGATCGAGGCGGTTGTTGCTGGCGGCCCCGTCCGTGCCCAGACCGATGTTTACGCCGGCGCCGAGGAGGGCAGGGGTGGGCGCGAATCCACTGGCGAGTTTCAGGTTCGAAGAAGGACAATGCGCGACGCTCACGCCCAATGCCGCATACTGCTCGATCTCACCGGGGGAAAGGTGCACGCTATGCACGGCGATGAGGCTGGGCCCCACGACGCCCAGCCGGTGCAGCCGCGCCAGAGGGCGAGTGCCGTACTTTGCTTCGCTCTCGCGAATTTCGTCTTGGGTTTCGTGCACGTGTAGATGAATGGGAAGATCGAGTTCATTGGACAGCGTGACGACTTGCTCGAAGGTCTTGTCCCCCACCGTGTAGGGTGCGTGCGGGGCGATGCAGTAGGACAGCAGAGGCTCGTGCTTGAAGGCATCGCGCATGGCCAGTCCCTTGTGCAAGTAGTCCATGGGGTCGTTAGCATAGGCCGTGGGGAAGTCGATGACGATGAGGCCGAGCGCGGCGCGCATCTGAGCGTCCATGAAGGCGCGCGCGGCATCTTCCGGGAAGAAATACATGTCGTTGCAGCAGGTGATGCCGCCTCTTAGCATCTCGGCGGCCGCCAATAGGGTGCCGTCGTAGACAAATTCGGCTGAGACATGTTTACCCTCGGCGGGCCAGATGTGCTCGGTGAGCCACTTCATGAGTGGCAAATCATCTGCGAGGCCGCGCATGAGAGTCATTGCCGAGTGAGCGTGTAAGTTGACCAACCCCGGTATGACCACGTGATTGGCTAGCGTGGTGTGGGTTTTCGCCGTGAAGCGCAGCCTGGCTTCATCCTCGTGCAGCAAGGCAACGATACGACCTCTGCTCACGGCAATGGCGTGGTACTCCAACACCGCCCCGGCGGGCTCGATGGGGATGATCCAACGGGCGGTGATCAGTTCGTCAATGGCTTCCATAGGCGAGGGGATCCGGAAGAAAAAAAGCCCTGCCGCGAAGGGCAGGGCTTTCATGGTGATGCGGGCAAACTACTTCTTGGGCGCCGCGGGCTTGATAACCTTCACTTCCCGCTTCTCGTCGACAAAGATCTCCACGCGGCGGTCGGGTTGCAAACAGGCGATGAGGTCCTTCGACCTCTTGTTTCCCACGCAATCGCTCGTAACGGGTTGGTTTTTACCTTTACCCACTGCTTTGATCTTTTTGCCGTCCAGCCCTCTGCCGATAAGTTGCTTGCGTACCGCTTGAGCCCGGCGCTCGGACAGGCGCTGGTTGTACTTGGCACTCCCTAGGCGATCCGTGTGACCCACGACGAGGATCTCGCCCCATTTGATGTCTTTCAGCGCCGCGACTAAGTCATCCAAACTCTTTTTACCGCCCTGCCGCAATACATAGCGATCGAAGTCGAACAGCGCATCGGCACTCAACACCACGGTCATGATGTGTTCTTCCGGCGCTGCCGCGGGCGCGGGAGGCGGGGTCGGAGCCGGACTCTTGGCTACGGGCGGGCTTTCTACCTTGGCGGTTGGCACCTTACTGTAGTCGGAGACATAGGGTTCTTCCACCTCTTCCTTGTCAGCCTCGTCGGGGGCGCCGGCGGCGTAGGGGGGCTCCGATGGCGTGGGCGCCGCTGCTATGGCAACGGGTTGTTCCGTGATCGCGGGAGCTGGGGTGCCTTGATCGTAGTAGGAGGTGTAAGGCTCTCCTTCTTCATCGTCCTCATCGGCCGCTTCTGGGTAGGGTTGATCGTCGAAGGGAGACTTGTAGGGTGCTGCGGCGATCTGTTCCGCAGGCTGCTCGGTGGGCGTATCTTCTTGCGCATAGTGGCGCGGGAAGCTGATGTCGTCATCCGCGGGCGCCGCGCCGCTGCCGGTATCGTCGTGATAGACGGAGTGCCCGATGATCGTATCCTCCGGCGCCTTGCCCTCGTCCTCTTGATCCTTGTCTGGTACCAAGGTGTGACCGATGATCGTTTCCTCGGGAATTACACCTTGGTCTTCGCTATCGTGGTAGACGATGGAGTCGCCGATGGCTTCCTCGGGCTCCTTTGCGTCCTCTTGATAGCGGCCAATCATCTCATCAGGAAGACTTTCCGGGAGCGGATTGGGTATCACCCAACTCGAATCGGATTCCACGACGGGTGGCTGTTCACCCTCGCCGCTGGCGAAGTTGTCGGTGGGCCAACCTTGGTCGTCGTTGAATGCTGTGATGCCGGTGGCAGGTTCCTCTGCTTTTTCCTCCGCAGGGGACGGCATCCATCCGTCATTGCTGGCAGTGGCGGGTTCTTGGTCCTCTGCCGCATAGGAATCCGCGGGCCAATCTTTCTCGTTCTCGTCCTTGAACGCCATGATGCCGCTGGCGGGTTCCTCCGTTTTTTCCTCGGGAGGGGGCGGTACCCAGTTGTCATTGCTCGCCGTGGCAGGCTCTTCGTCAAGCGCAGCATAGGGATCCGCGGGCCATTGTTCGTCTGAGGGTAGGGCCACGCCCTCGCTATCATCGTAGGCTCGAGGGGCGCCGATCAGATCATCGCCGACTGCACTTTCGTCCCCATCGTGGTAGTAGACCACCGGAGGGCTGACCAAATCCTGCCCATCGATTCCTTCATCCTCGACATCCCCGTAGTGGATGGGATCGCCGATACCATCTTCGAAGGATGCGGTCTCCTCTTGATCATCGCCGAACTCCATCCGCGGTAAACCGATGGTGTCTTCGGGCTCGATGCCCTCTTCATCCCAAAGCGGCACGATGCCCAATCTCGCTTCATCGGGCCCTGTCCATTCGGGGAAGCCTTCTTCCTTGGGAGCGGGTACAGGCGTTGGAGCAGGCGTTGGGGCCGGAGCAGGTGCTGCCGCAGCCTTCGGTTGTGGTGCGGGCGGTACCGCGAACAACCAGGGTTCGCAATCCGGCGTGGCAATCTCTGGGGTCCACAAACCGTGCTTGACGCACTCGCGCGTCACGCCGGTGCGCACCACCGTATTGAAGCTATCGTAAACGTAGCCGCCACGGGAAGGAGCCGTGGCCGGATCCAGCGGGGATACCCCAACGGGTACGAGTTCATGACCAAGGATAGCCGTCGCACCCGCCGAGATGGTGATCTGCCCACTGAGGCCCACCGGCATTTGCTGGGACAACGCTGCTACCGAGGGTAACAGCGCGGACAGTACGGTGGCATGGGTAATGGTTTTTTTGAGTCTGAAGGGTCTCATGGATCCTCTCTATGAGGTGATCGGGTCAGGGCGTGAGGTTTGCGCTTAACTTTGGGAACGATGTGATCCTCGCCCCATCGTTGCTGCTCTTTATGACATCGCTTTTCGGTTGCTCTCTCCGTTGGAAGGCTCTGCTATCAGGGAGCTTCTTCGGAGAGAACCTAAGCATAGCACAAAGGTTTTTTCCAACGGATGGATTTGCAGTAACGCAACACCCATGTGTGGGCGGAGACGACAGCTTGAGGGAGGCTTCGATGCCGTAGCAGGAAGACTCACATGCTAAACTTCCCGTCTTTGAGTGGTCCTGGGTAACGCATCTGCGCCATGATCCAATCGTGCCCCGATCGAGGTGTTCACCGATCGTCCGGATTGATTGGTATTGCGTTGCTAAGGCCCGCACCTTGGGAGCCGGTCCGCGCCGGTATCTACACCTTCTTTCTCTTGCCCCTCAAATTTCGCCGCTGAATGGAGCCATTCGCTAAGGAAACTATTCCCGTAAGTCTCGAGGAAGAGATGCGCCGGTCCTATCTCGATTACGCCATGAGCGTGATCGTGGGACGTGCTCTCCCCGATGTGCGAGACGGGCTCAAACCCGTGCACCGCCGCGTGTTATTCGCGATGCACGAATCCAACAATAACTGGAACCGCCCCTACGTCAAATGCGCTCGCGTGGTAGGCGAGGTGATGGGTAAATTCCATCCGCACGGCGACAACGCTATCTACGATACGCTGGTGCGCATGGCGCAGGATTTCTCCATGCGCTACATGCTGATAGATGGCCAAGGCAACTTTGGTTCCGTGGACGGGGACAACGCGGCGGCCATGCGCTACACCGAGTGCCGGCTGGCCAAGATTTCCGCCGAGTTGCTGGCGGACATCGACAAGGAAACCGTCGATTTCGTCCCCAATTACGACGGCAAGGAACAAGAGCCCTCGGTCCTGCCCAGCAAAATTCCCAACCTGTTGGTCAATGGTTCCACCGGCATTGCCGTGGGGATGGCCACCAACATTCCACCCCACAACTTGAGCGAAGTGGTGGAGGGATGCTTGACCTTGCTGGCGCATCCGGAAACCGAATTGGATGAGTTGATCCGCATCATCCCCGGCCCGGATTTCCCCACCAGCGGGTTCATCTACGGTGTGCAAGGGGTGAGGGAAGGGTATCGCACCGGACGCGGGCGGGTGATCATGCGCGCGCGCACCCACACCGAGGATCTCGATAAAGGGGTACGCCAAGCCATCATCGTCGATGAATTGCCTTATCAGGTAAACAAGGCCAACTTACTCATACGCATCGGTGAACTGGTGCGCGAAAAGCGCCTAGAAGGCATTTCAGAGATCCGTGACGAGTCGGACAAGTCCGGCATGCGCGTGGTCATTGAATTAAAGCGCGGGGAAAATCCCGAGATCGTGCTGAACAATTTGTACAAGGAGACGCAACTCCAAGACTCCTTCGGCATGAACATGGTGGCCTTGGTGGACGGACAGCCCAGGCTACTCAATTTGAAGGATCTGTTGGCGTCCTTCCTGCGCCACCGGCGCGAAGTGGTGACCCGGCGCACGATGTTCGAGTTGCGCCAGGCGCGCCAGCGCGGGCACATTTTGGAAGGGCTGGCGGTGGCGTTGTCCAACGTGGACGAGATCATCGTCCTGATCAAGGCCTCCGGTTCACCGAGCGAGGCGAAGCAAGGGTTGATGGGCCGGTTGTGGCGCTCCACTCTGGTGGAGGAGATGCTCGCTCGCTCCCACTCCGATCAGGCGCGCCCTGAGGGCTTGCCTGCCCATTTCGGCTGGCAAGGCGGGCTGAACGGTGGCAGCGGCTACCGGCTCTCAGAGGCCCAGGCCCAGCGCATTCTCGAAATGCAATTGCAGCGCTTAACCGCGCTGGAACAAGACAAGATCGTCGGCGAGTACCGCGACGTTATGGAAGTCATCGCCGACCTGTTGGATATCCTGTCCAAGCCCGAGCGCATCACCGCCATCATCACCGAGGAATTGGGTGAGATGAAGCGCCTATATGGCGACAAGCGCAGAAGCGAGATCGTATTCGACGCTCAGGACCTGGAACTGGAAGATTTAATCACCCCCACCGACATGGTGGTGACCCTCTCGCACACCGGCTACTTCAAGGCGCAGCCGCTATCGGAGTACCGCGCGCAGCGGCGCGGCGGCCGCGGGAAGCAGGCCATGGCCACCAAGGAAGACGATGTCATCGACCAGTTGTTCGTCGCCCATACGCACGACTACATCCTGTGCTTTTCCAGCCGCGGCAGGATGTATTGGTTGAAGGTCTACGAACTGCCGCAGGGCGCCCGCGCTAGCCGGGGCAAGCCCATCAGCAATTTGGTGCCTCTGGAGCCCGGCGAGAAGATCAACGCCGTGCTGCCCGTCAAGACCTTTGACGATGGGCACTACGTGTTCATGGCGACCGCGTTCGGCACGGTCAAGAAAACGCCGCTCTCCGAGTTCTCCCGTCCACGTCCCAGCGGCATCATCGGCGTGGATCTGGACGAAGGCGATTTTCTCGTGGGGGTGGCTATTACCGACGGCACCTTCGACATCATGTTGTTCTCCGATGGCGGCAAAGCGGTACGCTTCTCCGAGCAAGATGTGCGGCCCATGGGACGTACGGCTCGCGGCGTGCGCGGCATGAGTTTGGCGCTGGATCAGAGAGTGATTGCACTGGCGGTGGCCGCCGACGAGAGCAAGACCGTGCTCACGGCCACCGAGAACGGCTATGGCAAGCGCACGCCCATTGCCGAGTACACTCGCCATGGCCGCGGTACCCAAGGGATGATCGCCATCCAGACCTCGCCGCGTAATGGCAAGGTAGTGGCGGTGCGTTTAGTGGATCCTAGCGATGAAATCATGCTGATCACCACCGGCGGGGTGCTCATCCGTACGCGCGTGGCCGAAATCCGCGAGATGAGCCGCGTTACTCAAGGCGTGACCTTGATCGATCTGGATCAAGGCGAGAAACTGGCCGGCCTGGAGCGTGTCGTGGAAACCGAAGAGGTCCCTGGCGAGAATGGTAAGGAAAATATTGCGGAAGATGGGATCGCAGGCGATGCTGGTACCGCGAATGACGCTTCCGGTGAAGGTGGTCCTGACAGCAATCCGAGCGAAGAATAATGAAGGTCTTTAATTTCAGTGCGGGGCCGGCGGTGCTGCCGCAGGAAGTGCTTGAGCAAGCCCGTGAAGAGATGTTGGATTGGCAAGGTTGCGGAACCTCTGTCATGGAGATGAGCCACCGGGGCAAGGAGTTCATGGCCATCGCGGCCCAGGCCGAGCAGGACGTGCGCGAGCTACTCGCGATTCCCGCTCATTACAAGGTACTGTTCCTGCAGGGTGGCGCATCCACGCAATTCGCCGCCATCCCGATGAACTTGCTGCGCGGCAAGCAAAAGGCGGATTACATCCACACCGGAGAATGGGCCAAGAAAGCCATCGGCGAGGCGAAGAAGTTCTGCCAAGTGAATATCGCGGCCAGCAGCGAGGACGCCAAATTCACCTATGCCCCGGCGCAAGATCGCTGGCGCCTGGACCCCGAGGCCGCCTATGCGCATTACACCGCCAACGAAACCATCGGAGGCGTCGAGTTTCATTGGATCCCCGAGACGGGTAAGGTGCCCCTGGTGTGCGATATGTCATCCACCATCTTATCGCGGCCCATCGACGTGTCGCGCTTTGGTTTGATTTACGCCGGTGCGCAGAAGAACATGGGGCCGGCAGGCTTGACGCTGGTCATCGTGCGCGAGGATCTGCTGGGAAAACCCATCAACGGTACGCCCTCCATGCTCAACTATAAAGTGCAGGCGGACAACGAATCCATGTACAACACCCCCCCCACCTATGCGATCTATATAGCGGGGTTGGTGTTTAAGTGGTTGAAGCGCCGCGGAGGCTTGAAGGCCATGGAGCAATACAATATCGAGAAAGCCCAGGTGCTCTACGACTTGCTGGATTCGAGCGGTTTTTACAAGAGTCCCGTGGCCAAGCAGGATCGCTCGCGCATGAACATACCGTTCACCTTGCCCAGCGAGGCCTTAGACGAGGAATTCCTCAAACAGGCCAAAGCTAAACACTTGCTGCAACTCAAGGGACACCGCTCCGTCGGCGGCATGCGTGCCTCCCTCTACAACGCAATGCCCATAGAAGGCGTGCGGGTGCTGGCCGATCACATGCGGGAGTTCGAAATCCAGCAAGGGCACCGGTAGATGGAACCGCTACGCATACTGACGCTGAATTCCATCTCCAATGCCGGCCTCAAGTTGTTGCCAAGCCAGCGCTACGCCGTCGACGGCAAGATGGAGAATCCCGACGCCATCTTGGTGCGCTCGCAAGACATGCATCAAATGAGCATTCCGCGGAGCACCAAGGCCATCGGGCGCGCCGGAGCGGGGACGAATAACATTCCCGTCACCGCCATGAGCGAGCGTGGTGTACCGGTGTTCAACGCGCCGGGAGCCAACGCCAACGCGGTCAAAGAACTCGTACTGGCGGGCATGCTCATGGCCGCTCGCAATCTGGTTCCCGCCGCGCGTTTTGTCGAGGGATTACGCGGCGTGGACGGGGACTTGAACAAGACGGTGGAGGACAACAAGAAGCACTACGCCGGTATCGAGCTTCCCAACCGCACCCTGGGCGTGATCGGTTTGGGCCGCATCGGCAGCTTGGTGGCCGGTGCGGGCATCCAGCTCGGCATGCAGGTGTTGGGCTTCGACCCGGACATCACCGTGGAGGCTGCCTGGAGCTTGCCCTCTCAGGTTAAGAAGGCTCACAGCATCGAGGAGGTGCTGCGCGCCAGCGAGTTCGTCAGCATCCATGTGCCGCTTGCGCCCGCGACGCGCCACCTGATTAACGCCAATCGCCTGGGGTTAATGAAGCATGGCGCCGTGTTGCTGAATTTCGCGCGGGAAGAGATCGTGGACAATGCGGCGGTCGCGCAAGCCTTGGAGCACAAGCGGCTACGCGCCTACGTGTGCGATTTCCCCAGCGTTGCCTTGATGGGTAATCCTCAAGTCGTCGCTCTGCCGCATCTGGGCGCTTCCACCAAGGAGGCGGAAGACAATTGCGCGGTGATGGTGGTGAATCAAGTGCGCGATTATCTGGAGGACGGCAACGTGCGCAACGCGGTGAATTTCCCCGACGTGGTGATGGCGCGCGAATCGCCTTTTCGTTTGGCCATCGCTAACGCCAACGTGCCCAACATGCTGGGGCAGATCTCCACGACCTTGGCCGCGGCGAACCTGAACATCCACAACATGCTCAATAAGTCCAAGGGCGAAGTGGCCTATACGCTGGTGGACGTGGAGAGCCCGCCGCCCAGCGCGGTCACCGACCAACTGTGCGGCATTCAAGGCGTGCTTGCCGTGCGCTATCTGCCCGGTGCCTGTTAAATGTCCGAGCCGCTCAAGCCGTTGCGAGATCGCATCGACCGGATCGACGCGGAATTACTGCGCTTACTGAACGAGCGCGCGCAAACGGCCCACGAGATCGGGGCTCTCAAGAACGATGGTGTGATCTATCGTCCCGAGCGCGAAGTTCAGGTGTTGCGGAGATTGGAGACGCTCAATGCCGGTCCCCTGTCCGCGGAAGTGGTACGGATGCTATTCACCGAAGTGATGTCGGCTTGTCGCGCCATGCAAGAGCCCTTGGCGGTGGGCTATCTTGGACCGCGCGGGACCTTTAGCGAGGAAGCCGTCCGCAAGCATTTCGGATCTTCCGCCCACGGCGTGCCCTGCGCTTCCATCGACGAAGTATTCCGGCAAGTGGAAGCCGGGCAAGTGCGCTTCGGCGTGGTGCCCGTGGAGAATTCCACCGAAGGCGCCATCGGGCGGACCATGGATTTGCTGGCGGCTAGTTCTGCCAGGCTGTGCGGCGAGGTGGTGCTGCCGGTGCATCAATGCCTCATGAGCAAGGCGCGCGATCGCGCCGCCATTACCCGCATCCTGGGCCATGCGCAGAGCCTCGCCCAGTGTCACGAGTGGATCAATCACAATTTTCCGAAAGCGGAGCGCGTAGCCGTGGTGAGTAACGCGGAAGCCGCCCAGCAAGCGGGCGCGGACGCCACGGCGGCCTCCTTGGGTAGCCGCTCGGCGGCACCGCTCTTCGGCCTGGAGTTGCTGGCGGAAAACATCGAGGACCAGCCCAACAATAGCACGCGCTTCGTGGTGCTCGCAGACCAGGATTCAGCGCCTTCCGGGCGCGACAAGACTTCGCTGATCATGGCCACGCGCAATCGGCCAGGGGCCATGCACACCTTGCTGACACCCTTCGCAAACCATGGCGTGTCCATGACGCGCCTGGAATCGCGTCCTTCGCGCATGGGTCTTTGGGAGTACTTGTTCTTCGTCGATGTGGAAGGGCACCGGCAGGACCAGAAGGTAGCGGCCGCCCTGGCGCAAGCGCAAGACAACGCCTCGTTTCTGAAGATTCTCGGTTCCTACCCCGTGGCTGGATAAAGATGATCGACGCCTGCGAACTTGCCCCTGGCTACGTGCGTGCCATCGCGCCCTACCAGGCGGGGAAACCCATTTCCGAATTGGCGCGGGAAATGGGCTTGGATGAAAACCACATCATCAAGTTAGCCTCCAATGAGAATCCCTTGGGGTGCAGTCCCTTGGCCAAGCAAGCCCTTGAACGGGAAATGGGCGACGTGGCCCGCTATCCGGACAGCAACGGCTTCGCGCTCAAGGCGGCCATCGCCAAGCATTGCGCCGTGGCGCAAGAGCAAATCGTCCTAGGCAACGGCTCCAACGATGTGCTGGAGATGGTGGCCAAGGCCATGCTCTATCCCGGATGTTCGTCCATCTATTCGCAACATGCTTTCATCGTCTATCCGTTGGCGGTGCAGGCCATGGGGGCTACGCCCATCGCGGTGCCCGCGAAAAATTTCGGCCACGATCTGGCCGCCATGGTGGCGGCGGTGCGGCCGGACACGCGAGTGTTGTGGATCGCAAACCCCAACAATCCCACCGGCACCTTCGTGGAAGCCGGTGTGCTGAAGCGCGCCATCGCCAGCCTGCCAGAGTCTGTCATCGTGGTTGTGGACGAGGCCTATAACGAATACCTCGCCGGTGCACTGCGGGCGAACACCGCCGCTTGGCTCAAGGAATTCTCCAATCTTGTCATTACTCGGACCTTGTCCAAGGCCTATGGCTTGGCGGGATTGCGTATCGGCTACGGCCTCATGCATCCGGACACGGCAGAAATCCTCAATCGCGTACGCCAGCCCTTCAATGTGAGCAGCCTCGCGCAAGCCGCCGCCGTGGCTGCGCTCGCCGACCAGTCCTTTGTGTGCGCATCGGCAGCCGCGAACGCTGAGGGGATGGCTCAAATCACCGAAGGCGTCACCCGGCTTGGGCTCACCTATATCCCCTCCCACGGCAACTTCGTGGCGGTGAGAGTGGGAGCCGCCGGTGAGATCTATCAGCGCTTGTTGCGCAGGGGCGTCATCGTGCGGCCGGTGGCCGGTTACGGTATGCCGGAATACCTGCGTGTGAGCATTGGTTTGTCTCTGGAGAACGACCGTTTCCTGAGCGCGCTTTCCGAATCTCTTCGCTCCTAGGCCCTCATTTGCCGGCTCATCCGTTCAGTATTGGCAAGCTTGTCGTATTCGGCGTCGGGCTGATCGGCGGTTCTTTCGCCCTGGCGCTCAAGCAAGCGGGCGTCGTTCGCAAGGTCGCGGGTGCCGGGCGCAGCCGTGGCAATTTGGATTTGGCCCTGGAACGTGGCGCCATCGACGAGACCGGCGGCGATTTGGCCGCGGTGTTGCGCGGCGCAGACCTGGTATTTCTGGCGGTGCCGGTCGCGCAGACCGCCGCGGTCATGGCGAGCATCGTTCCTCATCTGCCTGCTCATTGCGTGGTGACAGATGGCGGTAGCACGAAGCAAGACGTGGTGGCCGCCGCGAGAAAAACTTTCGGCTCGAAGATATCGCAATTCGTGCCCGCTCACCCCATCGCCGGGGCCGAACACTCTGGCGCCGGCGCCGCGGAGGCCGGGCTTTACCGAGACCGGTTGGTGGTGTTGACGCCTATGGAGGAAACCCGGCCCGAGGCAACCGCGTTGGTGCGCACGGCTTGGAGCACCTGCGGTGCACGCGTATTGGAAATGTCCGCGAAACGCCACGACGAAGTGTTCGCGCTAGTGAGCCACCTCCCCCACGCCTTGGCTTTCGCCCTGGTCTCCATGATGGCGGCGCGACCGGAGGGCGAGGAATTGTTCTCCTTCGCCGGCGCCGGCTTTCGGGACTTCACCCGCATCGCTAGCAGCTCACCGGAGATGTGGCGTGACATCTGTCTTGCCAATCGCGATGCATTGCTGCGGGAATTGGACGAATACCAGGCGGCGTTGCAGTCCATGAGAAGCTTGATCGTGAAGGGTGATGATGCCGAATTGGCGGCGCTGTTCGAGCAAGCGCGCTCCGCGCGCAATCGCTGGCTTCAGAGCAAGGCGGGCGGATGAGAACTTATCCACCGTACATCGATCTGCCCGCGCTCACGCGCGCGCAAGGTACGGTGCGCTTGCCCGGCTCCAAGAGCATTTCCAATCGCACGCTACTGCTCGCCGCGTTGTCTCGGGGGACGACCCATGTCCACGATTTGCTCGCCTCCGACGACGTGCAACGCATGCTTGACGCGCTTAACCGATTGGGCGTGCATATCGAACAGGGTGCCGGTGTGCAAGAGGTGTTCGTGCACGGCTGCGGCGGGGCTTTTCCGGTCTAGGAAGCCGACCTTTTTTTGGGCAACGCCGGGACCGCGTTCCGGCCGCTGACCGCCGCGCTGGCCCTATCGGGCGGGCATTACAAGCTCTCCGGCGTACCGCGAATGCACGAGCGTCCCATCGGCGATTTGGTGGATGCCCTACGCCAGATGGGCGCGGAGCTTCGCTATCTCGGCCATGACGGGTATCCACCCTTGGAAATCTTTCCCGCAGCCGTGCGGCCGGGTTCGGCCGTGCTGGTGAAGGGAGGGGTCTCCAGCCAATTCCTCACCGCCTTGCTGATGGCCTTGCCGCTCACGGGGGAGGACGTCCGCATCGAGGTCATCGGCGATCTCATCTCCAAGCCTTACATCGAACTCACGCTGAAGATGTTGGCGCGCTTCGGTGTGAAGGTCGCACGCGAGAATTGGCGAGCCTTCCACATCCCCGGCGGCCAGTCTTATCTAGCACCGCCCGACCTCTATGTCGAAGGGGATGCTTCCAGCGCCTCATACTTTTTGGCGGCGGGCGCCATCGGGGGCGGGCCGGTTCGAGTACAGGGCGTGGGGCGCGATAGCATTCAAGGCGACGTGCTGTTCGCGGAAGCCTTGCAAAAGCTGGGTGCCCGCATCGAATACGGCGATAACTGGATCGAGGCCAGCGGCCCGGATCCGCTCAAAGCCTTCGACTTGGATCTAAACCACATCCCCGACGCCGCCATGACCCTGGCCGTGGCGGCGCTGTTCACCGGCGGACCTTGCCGTGTGCGCAATATCGCTAGCTGGAGAGTCAAGGAGACCGACCGTCTTTTAGCCATGGCCACGGAACTGCGCAAGGTGGGCGCGATCGTGGACGAGGGTCCCGACTACCTGGCCATCACCCCGCCTCACGCTTCACGCCTCACGCCTCACGCCCAAATCGCCACCTACGACGACCACCGCATGGCCATGTGTTTCTCGCTGGTGGCTTTGGGCGGTGT
>JBKKAO010000271.1:0-11291 GCA_046714645.1 Burkholderiales bacterium
CCAACGGAGAGACACCCATGAGCATTCAAAGACTTAAGGTAGGTCCGCGCCTTTGCCAAGCCGTCGTGCATGGAGATACCGTTTATCTCGCGGGCATCGTCGCCGACCATCCCGTTCCGGATGCCGCCGCACAAACAGGCCAGATCCTGGATCAAATCGACAAGTTGCTAGCGGAAGCCGGGACCGACAAGACCAAGATTCTCACGACGACCATTTGGCTTTCCGACATCCGCTACTACGACGAGATGAATACCGTGTGGGATAAGTGGGTATCTCAGGGCAATGCCCCCGCGCGCGCCTGTGTCGAATCCAAGCTCGCGCAACCCAAGTATTTCGTGGAGATCCGCGTCGTCGCGGCCAAGTAATTCGCCGCTTGGGCGTTTGCAATTGAGCGAGGTTTGAGTGTCGGAAAATCTTACACTAGCTCCAAGAAAGCCGCGCGTAAGAAACCCAAGCGCATGATCCAATGGCGGCTTTCCAACCAGGCACGCGTAATGCAATAGAGAGGGTGCGCTTGACTGCTGACTCGTAACTAATAGGAGATCTATCCGGTGCCCTCATCAGGCCCTCTGGATAAATGGGTTACAGGCAAGTTGCAACCTCCTCGTGGTTGGGTATTTATGGAAGAGGGTTCAACCCTCTTCCATTTTTTTCGCCCCCGGATTTGCCCTACTCGACCGCACCTTTCGGTTAATTGCTGCGCAAGGCAAGAATTCAACTTCGAGTACCCGGTATCGTGGATCCGAGTACACTAGGGCCGACTTTGACATTCACCGGCCACCGGACATTGCCCATGCGCATCGAGGTTCACGTACACGGAAACATTTCGCTCAGAACTGGTACCACGCTTTCGCACGTGGAAGGCGCGCTACGCCCATGGCTGGAGTACCTTGATGAGGACAGCCTGGTAGACGCCAAGAGTGTCCATCAAGAAGAACCGGGAATCGCCTTCGACCCGCGCCGGCGCGCCCTGGAGATTTGTTGGACAGGCGACGTGGGACGAAACTTCCGCCGCTGCATCGAGGAGTCGCTACAGGCACTCAGTTCCTTCGCCGATCAAACGTCCGTCGTGGAGCTGTCCTACTATCACGACGATGGCCAAAACGAGTTCGGGGTCGTTTTCGTCGGCCCCACACCCGAGGCCATTCACGACGCCCAGCGCCGCCGCATGTTGGAAGATGTGTCCTTGCTACTGAGCCGCCACTTTGGGGCAGAGGAAATAGGCGAAGTGGTGGAAGTCGTCAACCGCCTCTTCGGCAGAAATTGGGAAGAGCGAACCTCCAGCGGTTCGGCCAACATCACTTCCGAGGTCGTCCTGACTCCCGGTACGCGTAAACATCTGCACTAGTTGGGTTTCGTATCACTCGTCCTCTGATATCGAGGGGGTGAGCTTGAAACCTACCGGCTTCAACTTCTCCGGCAGTACGCGTCCCATGCGGGCGCGATGCCCCGCATGATGAGCAAGAACTTTGGGGCTGAGTTCGATTTCCTTCTCCTTCCCCGTGCGGCTCAATCCAACCACCGTCAGACTCGGCAGATCGGTGACCAAGGCGGCGACGAGTTTTTCGTTTTTCTCCAGCCCCATCAGGATGACGCCTCGCCCGCGGGACATTTGCTTGAGTTCCGGGTACTGAAATAGCAGCAAGCGCCCTTGTTCGGAGAGCGTGGCCACGTAGTTCTTAGGCGAGTCCTCGAAGGGGGTGGGTTGAAGGGGAACATCACCGTCTTCCACCGACAAGAATTCCTTACCCGCGCGGCGAGAGGAAATCATGTCGCTTAGCTTGGCGGCGAAGCCGTATCCTCCACTGGAAACGATCAGCACATTTGTTTCGGGCTTGCCGCCGACGGCGAAGAGAATCTTGGCGCCGCCTTGCACCTCCACCAGCGACGACGCGGGTGCGCCGTCTCCCCTGGCCGAAGGAAGCTCATCTACCCCAATGGAATAGGCGCGACCTAGCGAATCGACAAATGCGATGGAATCCACGGTGCGGCACGGAATCAGCGCGCCCAAACTGTCGCCCTCCTTAAAGGAGAGCGCGCCGGGATCCACGCCCCAGCCTTGGCGCGCACGCACCCAGCCGTTTTTTGAAACGATCACGGTTACAGGGTCGTCGATGACCGGCTTCACAGCAACTGCCTTCTCGGTGACCGCGATCACCGTACGCCGGGCGTCGCCGAAGGTCTTGACGTCCTGCTCGATTTCCTTGATGACCAGATTTTCCAGCGTACTACGCTGATTGAGTACGCGCTCCAGTTCCTTTTGCTCTTTCTTGAGACTGCCCAGTTCCTGTTCGATCTTGATGTGCTCGAGCTTGGCCAATTGGCGCAAGCGCATTTCCAGGATGTCTTCGGCTTGCCGTTCGGTGAGATTGAACACGCGCATTAAATCGGGCTTGGGTTCTTCCGAGTTACGGATGACCTTGACGACCTTGTCCACATTGAGCAGGACGATGAGCCGTCCTTCCAGCACGTGGATGCGGTCCAACACTTGATCCAGGCGGTATTTGGTGCGGCGTTTGACAGTGGAAAACCGAAACTCCAACCACTCCGAAAGAATCTCTCGCAAGTTCTTGCCCGTGGGTCTTCCGTCCAAACCCACCATCACCAGGTTGATGGAAACGTTGGCCTCCATGCTGGTTTGCGCCAGGAGGAGGTTGATGAATTCGTTCTCATCGATCTTGGACGTCTTGGGCTCGAACACCATGCGCACGGGATGCGACCGGTCGCTCTCGTCGCGCGCCTTGTCCAATAGCGACAACATCAATTGTTTCTCGCGCTGCTGCTCCGGCGTTAGAGATTTCTTACCAGGTCTAGGCTGAGGATTGGTGATGGCGTCGATCTCTTCCAGCACCTTCTTGGTGGACGTACCAGGCGGCAGTTCATTCACCACGACTTGCCACTGACCGCGCGCCAAACGCTCGATGGTCCAGCGCGCTCGTACCCGAACCGATCCGCGCCCGCTGGCATAGGCATCGAGCATCTCCTGCCGCGGCGTGATGATCTGGGCCCCGCCGGGAAAGTCCGGTCCCTTGACGTGCTGCATCACATCCTTGAGCGTCATCTCCGGCTCGCGGATCATGGCGATCGCCGCGGCGGCTACTTCGGTCAAGTTGTGCGGCGGAATTTCGGGGGCCATGCCCACGGCGATACCGGAAGCGCCGTTCAACAGCACCACGGGCAAGCGCGCCGGCAGCACCTGCGGCTCTTCCCGGGTGCCGTCATAGTTGGGCACGAAATCCACCGTGCCTTGGTCCAGCTCGGAGAGCACCACTTCGGCGAACTTGGTCAGCCGTGCTTCCGTGTACCGGTAGGCAGCAGCCTCGTCGCCATCGCGCGAGCCGAAGTTTCCTTCACCGTCGATGAGCGGGTAACGCATGGTGAAGTCTTGCGCCAATCGCACGAGGGCATCGTAGACGGACTGATCGCCGTGGGGATGGAATTTACCCAACACATCGCCCACCACGGCGGCGGACTTGGTGCGCTTGGTTCCGGCTCGCGTACCGTTGTCCCACATGGAGTAGAGAATGCGGCCTTGCACCGGCTTTTGCCCATCGCATACCCGCGGCAACGCACGGTCCTTGACGGTGGCAATGGCGTACTGCAAATACTGCGTGGAGGCGTAGCGCCCAATGGGTAGCGCGTCGCCAAAGGCGCCATTCATGGGGGCGTAGTGCGGCGGAAGGCCACCGCTACCCGAACCGGAGTGTGATACCGGCGGCAGAACCGAGCTCTCCTTCCTCTCATCCGTCACGGTATCGCCTTCCTCGAAAAGATCGAGTTGGTCATCTTTCTTGCCTTGATTCTCTTCCATCAATTATCCCCGGTGCGCAGCCGCACCTATGAAATGTCCGCGTCCACCAAGTTCCCGAAGGTCTCCATCCACTGCCGGCGTTGAGAGGAATTCTCCTTGGCCATCATCATGTTGAAGATGTCGTTCGATACATCCAGACCATCCTCCAGCGACACGGGCAGCACGCGCCGGGTGTCGGGATTCAAAGTCGTTTCCCATAGGTGATCGGCGCTCATCTCACCCAAACCCTTAAACCGGCTCACGCTCCAACTGCCGTCCTTGACGCCTTCGTCCATGAGCTTCTCTTGAATGGCCACGAGTTCTTGCTCATCCAAGGCGTAGAGTTTCTTCGCAGGTCTATTCTTGCCTTGCGAGGGCACATCGATGCGAAACAAAGGCGGTTGCGCCACGAATACGTTTCCGTGCTGAATGAGCTGGGGGAAATGCTTGAAGAACAAGGTGAGCAACAACACTTGGATGTGGGCACCGTCCACGTCCGCGTCGGCGAGAATGATCACGCGCTTGTAACGCAGGTTGGAGAGATCCGCCGGATCGTTGAGTTTGTGATGATCCACGCCGATGGCCAGCGCGATGGCTTCAATCTCCTTGTTGGCGTAGAGCGAATCGCCGCTGTCTTGCCAGGTGTTCTTGGGTTTCCCCTTAAGCGGCAACACCGCCTGAAACTCCTTGTCTCGCGCCTGCTTGGCGGAGCCGCCCGCGGAATCTCCTTCCACGATGAATAGTTCGTTTCGATCCGGATCGTCGGAGGCGCAGTCGGTGAGTTTCCCCGGCAGCACGGCCACCCCGGAACTCTTGCGCCGTTCCACCTTTTGCGCCGCGCGTGAACGCGCCACGGCTTGCTTGATGACCAACTCCGCGATGCGTTTACCTTCATCGACATGTTGATTGAGCCACAACTCGAAGGGATCTCGCACCATCTGCGCGGTGAGCTTCACCGCGTCCCGCGAGATGAGTTCGTTCTTGACCTGGCCCTTGAACTGCGGATCCAGCATCTTCACCGACAACACGTAATTGGCACGTGACCACACATCCTCGGGCACCACCTTGAGCCCGCGCTGCCCCATGGCGTGCAAGTCGATGAAGTTTTTGATGGCGGCATAGACGCCTTCGCGCAAGCCCGACACATGGGTCCCGCCAATGCGCGTCGGAATCATGTTGACGTAGGACTCGGTCACCAACTCGCCCTCGCCGGTCCAGGCGATGGCCCAGAGCGCACCCTCCCCTTCCGAGAAGCTATCCGACTCGGACTGCGCGCTGACGTAGCGCTCGCCCAAAAAACTGCTGGCCACCGGATCATTGCCAGCGATGGCTTCCGCGAAGTAGCCCTTGATGCCCTGGGGAAAGTGCCAGGTCTGCGCGTCGAATTTGCCGTTCTTCTCTACTCCCAGCGAGAAACGCACGCCGGGCAACAGCATCGCTTTGGCCCGAAGCAACGCGGCAATATCAGCCGCGATAATCTTGGGTGAGTCGAAATACTTGGGATCGGGCCAAAAACGAACGCGGGTCCCGGTGTCCTTGGCTTCCACCGCACCCAGTTTCTTCAAGGGCTCCTTGACTTGCCCGTTGTCCGCGAACACGAGGCGCGAACGAGCGCCATCGCGCTTGACTTCCACTTCCAGGCGTTTCGACAGTGCATTGCTCACGCACACGCCCACGCCATGCAATCCGCCTGCGATGCGGTAGACGGCATCGGCGTCCGTCTTGCGAAACTTACCGCCCGAGTGCAAGGTGGTGAAGATAACCTGCACGGCGGGGACCTTTTTCTTCGGATGCAAATCCACCGGAATGCCGCGGCCATTGTCGCTCACCTCCGCCGATCCATCCTCGTAGAGCACCACGTCCACGTTCTTGGCAAAACCGCCCAGGCCTTCGTCCGCCGAGTTGTCGATGATCTCCACCAAGGCATGGTTAGGGTTCGCCGGGTCGGTATACATGCCCGGCCTGTGCAGAATCGGCGACAGGTCTTCCAGAATCTCGATATCAGCGGCGGTGTAACTGGCTTTCTTTGCCATGACTTCCTCTTTTCGATGGAGTAGCGCTAGCCGCCCCACTGGTGGGTACCAGACGCTTGTACAGCTCGCTCACCGCAACCTCGCGTGAGGCGTGCGGTATGCGCAGCGCGTCGGCCAACACCAGCAATTCATACAATCCAGGATCTCGTTGGGCCGCAAAAGGCACCGAACGGTACAGGGGCGAAAACTCCAAGCCTCGTACGGGACCCTCTTCCCCGGGCCACACTGTCGGCGGATCATCGGCGCTGTCCACCCGTTCCTTGAGCGGCGCGGCCGAATAGGCCGTGGGAAACCCCCGAACCATGCCGCCCCGCTCGGGCGCGAAGGCGTAGCGCACGCCGTGGACCAGGAACTCCGCCAGGGCACGGACGTCGGGGTATCCCCAATCTTCCGTCACCTGCATCAGGCCCACTTGCGCCGTACGCTTGACGCCCGCGTGCACCTCGGAGGCCGACATACCCAATTCATAGGCCAACTGGTTATAGGACCACGGCTCCCGCCCCAGCGCCACCATCTTCAGAAGGATGAGGATGTCTTGAGGCTTAAGAGTCACTGGCTGGCGGAAGTAAAGTATTAAAAAAAAGTAGTTGTGCGCTCACTCCTCATTCTATTCGCGAATTGCGAATGACGAAACTCATTTCGCTTAGTCCGAGATGAAAGGCACGTCATCGCTCTGGGGCATCCGTCCCCAGAGTTCTCTCTTCATCGACGACAGCATCGCGAACATTCAGGCGGCCCGTGCGCTCGGGTTTGAGTGCATTCACTTCCTGGATCCCCCTTCTCTATGTGCTTCCTTGCGCGATTTGGGGCTGCTATCCTGAGCGTTTGGGGTTCGTTGCCGGCGGAACGACACTTGCTCCGCCACAATTTTTTTACTACTTCGTGAGGACTCATGTTTAGCATTCGTTCAACGCTATTTGCCGTGGTTATCGTCACACTCGCCGCTCCAGCATGCACCACCAATCCATTTACCGGCGAGCAACAAGCCAGCAAGACGGCCATCGGGGCGGGCATCGGGGCGGGCGCGGGAGCCGTCGTGGGTTGGATCAGCGGCAATGACAAGAAGGAAAGTAAGCGCCGCGCCCTCATCGGCGCCGGTGTAGGCGCGCTCGGTGGCGGCGCCGTGGGGGCCTATATGGACGTCCAAGAGAAGAAGCTGCGCGACCAGTTGCAGAAAACCGGCGTCAGCGTCACTCGAAAGGGCGATGACATTACCCTCAACATGCCCGGCAACATCACCTTCGCCAGCAACAGCGCCGATCTCAATGGCGGGTTCTATGAGGTACTGAACTCCGTTTCCCTGGTACTTAAGGAGTACAACAAGACTCTAATCGAGATCGCCGGCCACACCGACAACAAGGGGACGGATGAACACAACCAGTCCTTGTCGCAGCGCCGAGCCGAGAGCGTGGCGCAATATCTCGCAAGCCGTGGCGTGAAGAGCGAGCGGGTGATCCCCGTAGGCGCGGGAGAGAAGCATCCGGTGGCGAGCAATGACAACGAAGGCGGCCGTGCTCAAAACCGCCGTGTGGAGCTCACCCTTACGCCGTTACGGCAAGGCTAGCTCGCTTGATACTCCGGTGAGCACGCCAATAGGTAGACCGCACCTAGGACCTGCTCGCGCTTCGCACAGGGGTTGAACGGATCATTCCCTAAATACTCGTTCACCACCTTGCGGGTTGCGCTCGTCAGCAGGGCAAGACCCAAGCGCTGTGCCAGCAAGGTAATGAAAACGTTGGGCCAGGTTGTCCTCGGAAAGCCGGCGGTCATGCTCGAAGCCACTTGACCGGAATCGACTCCGTAGACCGCGTAACGAGCGAACTCGTAGCGCGACAGCAGTATTCCGGTGCTGGAGAGTTGGACAGCGGTCCGGCCTCGTGCGGGGTCGTTAAATTGAAAGGGTACCTGGCCCATCTTGGGCAAGCTCAACGCAATATTCTCGACCAACGTTTGGTTCAACCCGAGGTCGAGCCGTTGCACCAATCCCGCCACGTACTCCATGGCGCCCTTCCTCAGGGTTCCTCGTGCTTGCGTATCCCAAAAAGTGTTGGCTTTGAGCAAGGCACTCATCACCGACTTTATGTTGCCCTCGCTTTTTTTCCAAACGCTCGTAAGCGCATCCAGATCGGCCGGGGTAATGCCATCACGCACAAAATAACGGTAGAGCTTCGAGCAGATGGTTCGCATGGTGTCGGGGCGATCGTACAAGGTCTGCATGGCTTCATCCCGGGAGAGCGATCGCTCGGGCAGCACCTTAACGGCGGCAGTACGCGCGGTGACCACGGAGCCGGCCGATCCAGCGACCCAGACCGTAGGTGCCCTTGCTTCTCTTAGAGCTTCTCCGCGCGCCCGATCGTTCGCGGCAAGGTACTCCGCGTTGCGTAAGCCGGAGCGCTCATCGACGGATCTCCCCGCGTGCGGATTGTGGAGCATGCGCAAGATCACACCGTCCTTGTACATGGCCGGGAGGAAGTCCTTGAAATGACCGGCAGCATGCTGCCTCCAAGTATTATTGAATTGCAGCGCCATGAACGGAGTCCCGGCCACTTGCATGGCGGGGGTGAAGTGGGCATGCCAGAACCAGGTCAGCCGGGCTTCCAAAGGCCGTGCGCTGGCCAGGAAGCGATAAAGCAAGGTGAGCGATGCCTCCCAAGGATCGTTCGCCGGGTCCTTCAACCCAAGGGGATTCGCAAGCTCCCAGGCCGGGTCGTTTACCGATTCGAACTCCAGGAGGCTTTCCACCGCGCCGGCGCGCCCTTTAGCGTAGAGTGCCTCGACTTGTTGCGAGTTACCTCCGAAGCCAACGCGCCGCAGGAGATGAGCGGCGTCTTCTCGAGTCCAAGCCATAGGTAGGTCTCCATGTAGGAATTGTTTTTCGAGAGCCCGCAGGTCCGCTTTTCCGAAGCTCAGCTCTCTAGGATAGAACGGCTGTTGGCAATATCTCTGCCAACCTCATAATTCTTTGATGTATGAAGTGCTTAGGGTACCTATCGAAGCGCCGTGTGCCACCAATACACCCTTCGCACGTTGTTGCCGGGCGACGCGGATCCTGTGCGTCACAAAATCTAGGTCACGCGCACCCTGTAGCCTTGGGACGACCAAGATTTGAAGGACCCGCCTCGGACGCTTAACATAGCGATGCAATGAACCCCGGAGAAATCATGGCTTACTCGCGAAGAGAGTTTTTACAAGGCAGCGGTGGCGTCGTGGCTGCGCTTATCGCCTGCGGCTTCCTGCATTCGGCCGATGTACTCGCTTTGGAATGGGACAAGGCCACCTTCGAAACGAAGAAACTCGATGATCTGATCAAGGCACTCGGTGGCACGGGCGCCAAGGAAAGCAGCGAGATCTCCATCATCGCGCCCGACATCGCGGAGAACGGCGCCGTGGTCCCTATACAAATTGCCAGCAAACTAGACAAGACGCAGAGCATAGCGTTTGTGATCGAAAAAAATCCTAATCTTCTCGCTGCCAATTTCAGCATTCCCGAGGGCACGATCGCGGATATACAGACACGCGTCAAGATGGCGCAGACATCGGCTTTCTACGCCTTGGTGAAAGCCCATGGCAAGTTCTACTACGCTTCCAAGGAAATCAAGATCACCCTCGGTGGTTGCGGGGGATAAGTTACGTCGGTAAGTTACGTAAAATAAGGAACAGGAGAAAAGCATGGGAAGTCCGATGAAATTACGCGCCAAGGCGGAGGGAGACCTCGTTGAAGTGAAGGCCCTCATGGCGCACATCATGGAAACCGGTCAACGAAAGAATCAGCAGGGTGACATCATCCCCGCCCACTTCATTCAACAGATCACGGCGGCCTACAAGGACAAAGTGGTGCTC
This sequence comes from Burkholderiales bacterium, assembly GCA_046714645.1. GTDB lineage: Bacteria > Pseudomonadota > Gammaproteobacteria > Burkholderiales > SHXO01 > SHXO01. The sequence goes on from JBKKAO010000271.1 coordinate 9,664, forward strand.
TCGGCCCAATGGGGGCCCGCGGTGTCCGCCAATCCTTGGCTCGCTTTTAAGTTCAAGGGAGGCGCCAAGGGCGAGAAAGTCAAGTTGTCTTGGAGCGACAACAAGGGGGACTCTCGTAGCGACGAAGTCGTCATCGCATGACTCGCCTCATGCCGTTCACGCTCGCGCTCGCTCTGTGGGTCCCGGCGCTTTCCACGGGCGAGGATAACCATGTCTCGGACGAGATTCAGAAGTACCGGCAGATGTTGCAGGAAGGCAACCCGGCCGAGCTGATGGAGCTTCGCGGCCAGGAACTTTGGACCACGCCACGCGGGCCTAACAACGCCACCTTGGAGCGATGCGATCTTGGCTTAGGTGCTGGCAAGTTGGAGGGTGCCTATGCCCAACTCCCGCGCTACTTCGCCGACACCGAAAAAGTCCAGGATACGGAATCTCGCCTCGTACATTGCATCACAAGCTTACAAGGCTTGAGCGCCGAACAGGCCACGCACAACTGGTACAAACCCAATTCGGACATGGAGGCGCTCGTCACCTATGTCGCGACCCAATCCAAGGGCAGGCCCATAGCGCTCCCGCTTCACCATGAAAAGGAGAAGGAGATGGTGGCGGTGGGCGAGGAGATCTTCTTTCGCCGCGCGGGCCCACTGGATTTCTCCTGCGCCACCTGCCACTCGCAAGCTGACCGGCGCATCCGCCTGCAGGAGCTGCCGAACTTTGGCGACAATAAAAGCGCGCAATCCTCGCTGATCACCTGGCCCGCCTATCGCGTGTCGCAAAGCGCCGTGTGGACCATGGAGCGGCGCTTGATCGACTGTCTGCGCCAGATGCGCTATCCCGATGCCGGTTACCTTTCCGGCACCGTGATCGCCTTGCAATCCTATCTGCAACAACAGGCTCGCGGCGGCGTGATGGAAGCCCCCGGCATCAAACGCTGAGGTGACCGGTGAATCGCATCCTGATGGTGATCTTGTTGAGCACTTGTGCCGCGGCGCCAGCGGACGAGGCCGTGCGCGCGCGCGCCGAGGCCATGGTGCGCGAATCCTTCTCGGGTGCCAGCGCCGAGGAATGGAACGCGCGGCTGCGGCAAGATGAGGCTCAAGCATTGTGTTCGCGCTATCGCAATCAACCTCCACCGGAGGTGGCGCAACGTATCCTCGATAATCAGCAAGGAAGTTTTCGCTATCCGGAAGACGGCAAGTTGCTAGGCGATTGGAAAGAAGGCGAGAAGCTGGCCTCCATCGGAACCGGCGGCCATATCGGCAAGATTCAGCCCGACCGGCCCGGCACCCGCCAGGGCGGCAACTGCTACGCCTGCCATGTGCTCGCCAAGAAAGAGATCGCCGCCGGAAACCTCGGCCCCTCTCTCATGGGATTCGGAAAGTTGCGCGGCGCCTCGCCCGAGGCTATCAAGTACACTTACGAAAAAATCTACAACGCGCAGGCCTTCTTTGTGTGCTCCACGATGCCCCGCTTCGGCCACAACGGCTGGCTCACCCCGAAGGAGATCGCCGACGCGGTGGCATTCTTGTTGGATCCGGAGTCGCCAGTGAACAAGTGAGCAGGGAGGTGGGAGGAGAAAGGCGAACGCAAGCAGAGATAACCTGCGTTCGCATTCATAGATCATCGAC
>JBKKAO010000272.1:0-5992 GCA_046714645.1 Burkholderiales bacterium
GGGCTTGGCCCCGCTGTTTTTGAAATCAGTGGCATACCAGCCGGACCCTTTCAACAGAAATCCAGCGGCGGTAACCTGTTTGGCCAGCGCATGCTTGCCGCAACTGGCGCACTGCGTGGCGGGCGGATCGGAGAGCCTCTGGAGAATGTCTCGCTTCACGCCACAGGCGGCACAACGGTATTCGTATATGGGCATCGGGAACCTTGTTTAAACTTACCTCATTGATTACTCTTAGAAAGTATACCTCAGAGGGCACTCCTTCCGGAGCTATTTGGGCATCCTTCGCTAAATTTGAAATGAATTTGGTGCTCGCCCTCTGTCATACTGACGGATCCATCGTGTTGCCTAAGGAGGAGTCCATGCTCTACGAAATGCGCATCTATCACGCCGTTCCTGGCCGCCTGCCGGATCTCAACAACCGCTTCGCCAACATCACCCTCAAGATGTGGGACAAGCACAGCATTAAACAAGTGGGGTTTTGGACCGTAGCGGTGGGGCCCAGCAACAATGCCCTGTACTACATCCTGGAATGGGAGAACATGGCCGAGCGCGAGCGTAAATGGAATGTATTCGCCACCGACCCGGCGTGGCTCAGCGCCCGGGCGGAAACCGAGAAGGGCGGACCCTTGGTGGAGCACATCGAAAACATGTTTCTGTCGCCGACCGCCTACTCGAAAATGAAATAAGCCTAGAGCGATTCTTTGATCAGCCGCCGGTTAGTCGGCTGCACAGGGCGAGCATTCACTTCATACAGACGCCCGAAGGCGGCGATCTGGGAGCGGGATACCTGAATAGGATTCTTCAGCACCAGCCACAACACGCCTTCCGTACAAGGTGGAGTGGTGAGGGAACCCAAGAAGGCGTAGTAGGCGCGGACCGGTGGCAGCAACTGCGCGGCGTCTATCTTGATATCCCTGGGCCCGCCCTCCTTACCCGGCTGGAGCGGGAGGTGGGTCCATAACGTCTGGATCAGCGGATTGGGGGCGCCGTTTCGCAGCATTACAGCGACCACCGCGAGCTGTCCGATCGGGTTCTTGTGCACCAGATGTACCACCATATCGAAGGACTTGCCCTCGATGCGCTCTTCCGAGGGTTTGTGAAAGTGGAACTGCACAAGGTTGTACTTGTCCCCATTGACGGTGATGGAACTGCCCATCCCGTAGTTGACTTGCACCGTGTGGCCGTTGTCCAGAATACGCAGGGGGCTGGACTTGTAGTCAAAAGCGATGGGATCCAAGCTCAGCCGGATACCTTCCTTGATGTCGATGGGCGATTGATACTTGCCCGTACCGCAATCCGCGAACTCCGGGCTTAGCTTCGCCCAATTTTGCGGGCCGTTCCTGCCTTCGTAGTCCCAATGGGCTTGAGACATTGGCTTAACCGGCTTGTCGCCAGCCTCCTCATGGTCTTCGCAGTCATCGCACTTTTCACTCAGATCGTGCTTGGACTTCTTGTCGAGTACCGCCACCTTTTCGGGTTTACGTTGCTCCTTCGCGGCGCTCTGGGCCGCAGCATCGCCGTCGCGATGGTTGCCGGCTTCAGACTCCTCGGCGGTTTCGTCCTCCTTAACGGGCTTTGCCTTGGCGACCAGCATGGGCTTGGCATGCTTGCTCTTCGCGGCGTGCGTCCCGTTGCCTTCCTTGGCGGCGGCCTTGGCATGGGACTTTGAGTTTACGCTCCCAGGCTCGGCTTCCGGGTCAGCCGGTGCCTTCGCCTCATGGCCCGCCCCATCCTCGTTCTTGGACTCCGCCAGGGGTTCATCTTGCCCTTCCTGCGCTTGCGCGGCTTTACCCTTGGCGAGTTTTGGATCGGGTTCGTGCACTGCGGCTTTCGCGGCCGGCGCCTTTTGCGCCACCGCCTCTTTGCTGGTCTTGCAAGCGTGATCGTAGACCCGCTCTTGCAAGGTTCCGGGGATCACATCCTTCGCCATCTCAAGGCCGTCGAGCATCTGATCCTTGATCGGCTCACCTTGCTCGTCGACGTAGGTGCGCCGAATCAGCAAGGCGCTACGCTTGCTGCATTCGTAGGCGTACAGGTAGCGCACTGCGCGGAAGGGCGGATCCCCTAGGGGTAGCGCCTGATCTTCGCCGTACACTTGACGGCTCCAGGCGCGCACCGTCTGCCCTTTGCGCGCGAGGCTGCCGGAATCGATCTCCACCACGGATTCGGTATTGCGGGCGATGGTGGACCACGGCGCGGCACTGGCAAACCCAGCCCAAAGACTGGCTAGGAGCACAAGGGATTTGAGCATGGGTCGCATGGATTTCGGATCATTCGTTGGCACAGCCGGAGTTATCGGCAGAGTTGGGGCCCGGTTTAGCGTAGGCGCCCCTGCGCGCACGCATTCCGCCGCGCAGTCCGATTGCGTAGAATCGGGGCTCGAACCCAAGCACTAGGAATCAAAGATGAACGAGAAGTTGGTGTACAACGTAAACGTCGCGGCGCAAGAAGTGCTGCCCACGCCCGATGACATCAAACTCAAGCTGCCTCTGACCGATCGCGCCGAACGAGTGGTCCTGGAAGGCCGCGCGAGCGTGGAACGCATTCTGGACCGAAAAGATCACCGCCTGATGGTGGTAGCCGGCCCCTGCTCCATCCACGACACGGTCGCGGCCATGGACTACGCCCAAAGACTGAAAAAAGTGGCCGATGCAGTCTCCGACACCCTCTTGGTCATCATGCGGGTGTATTTCGAAAAACCGCGCACCACCGTGGGCTGGAAGGGCTTGATCAACGACCCCCACATGAACGATTCCTTCGACATCGCCGAAGGCTTGCACCGCGCCCGCAAGCTGCTGCTCGACATCGCCGAGCTGGGATTACCCACGGGGACCGAAGCGCTGGACCCCATCAGCCCCCAGTATCTGGGCGATCTCATTTCCTGGAGCGCCATCGGCGCACGCACCACCGAATCGCAAACGCACCGCGAAATGGCCAGCGGCCTGTCCACGCCCGTGGGCTTCAAGAACGGCACCGATGGCGGCTTGCAAGTGGCCATCAACGCCTTGCTCTCCGTATCGAGCCCGCACAGTTTCCTGGGCATCAACAAGTCGGGCCAGGTCTCCGTCATGCGCACCAAGGGCAATGCCTACGGGCATATGGTGCTGCGCGGCGGCAGCAAGGGACCAAACTACGATTCCGTGACGATGTCCTTGGTGGAAAAAGACCTGGCCAAGAACAAGTTGCCGCCCAACATCGTGGTGGATTGCAGCCACGCGAACTCCAACAAGGATGCGGCGCTGCAACCTTTGGTTATGAACGATGTGGCGCACCAGATCATAGAAGGCAACCACTCCATCGTGGGTATCATGCTTGAGAGCCATATACATTCGGGTAGTCAATCCATCCCGGCGGATCTGTCCAAGCTGAAGTACGGCGTTTCCGTCACCGATGCGTGCATCGATTGGCCGGCCACCGAGAAGCTGTTGCATGACACGCGCAACAAGCTGAAGGATGTGTTGCCCAAGCGGCTGCCGCGCGTGGCCGAAGTACGCCGCATCAACGGATAAATCGTAACGTACCGCTCGTATAACGTACCGCTCGTATCAAGGGGGAGGCCCGCAAGCCTCCTTTCTTACCCAACAAGAATTGGAGACCCTACATGTTCGTGAACCGACTCTTCAAGCTGGTGCTCGCGGCTTGGCTGCTGTGCCTGCCCGCCTTCGCCGCGCCGCTACCGGAAGCCACGCCGGAATCCGTGGGTATCTCCTCGGAACGCTTGGAACGATTGAGCCACGCCATGCAAAAGGCGATAGACAAGGGCGACTTGCCCGGCGTGGTGGTCATGCTGGCGCGCGGCGGCAAGCTCGTCTACTCAAAGAGCTTCGGCATGCAGGACAAAGCCCAGTCTGTCCCCATGCGGATGGATTCCATCTTTCGCGCCTATTCCATGACCAAGCCCATCGTCAGCGTGGCCGCCATGATCTTGGTGGAAGAAGGCAAGCTCACCTTGCAAGAACCCATCAGCAAGTACTTGCCGGAGTTCAAGGACATGAAGGTAGGCGTGGAGACCACCGACCCCGCCACGGGCAAAACGGCCTTTAGCACCGTGCCGGCCAAGCGCCCCATCACCGTACAGGATTTATTGCGCCACACCTCGGGTATCCCTTATGGCGTGTTCACGCCGGTGCGCTATCACGTGCAAAAGCTCTACAAGGATGCGAACCTGTTCAACGCGGGACATAGTCTCGACAGCTTCTCCAAGGCTGTGGCCGGGTTACCCCTTTGTTTCGAGCCCGGAACATCGTGGGAGTACGGCCACTCCAGCGACATTCTCGGACGCGTGGTGGAGGTGGCCTCTGGGCAATCTCTGGATGTGTTCATGCGCGAGCGAATCTTCGCGCCTCTTAAGATGTCCGACACCGCGTTCCACGTCCCTGCGGAAAAGCTTTCGCGTATCGCGCAACCCCAGGCCGATCCCGCCACCGGCAAACCCGCCGATCTGCTCGACGTCACTAAACCTCCCGCCATGTTCGCCGGCGGCCACGGACTCGTCTCCACCGCAGGCGACTACCTGCGCTTCGCGCAAATGCTCGCCAACGGCGGAGAGTTGGAAGGCGCCCGCATCCTGGGCCCCAAGACCGTAGCCTACATGGCCTCCGATCACGTGGGCGACAAGATCAGCCAAGGAAGCTTCTTTATTCCCGGCCCCGGTTACGGTTTCGGCCTAGGCTTCGGCGTGCGCAAGGACAACGGCCTGGCACCATGGCCTGGTAGCGCTGGCGAATTCAACTGGGGCGGCTACGCCGGTACCGCCTTCTGGATCGATCCCAAGGAGGAACTCGTTCCCGTGATGATGATGCAATCGCCGGAGCAGCGTGTGCAGTACCGGATTGTGTTTCGAACTTTGGTGTATCAGGCCTTGGTGAGGTGAGCACACGGATGTGGCCGCACATCAAAGTAATGTAGTAAGCCCTAGCCGAACCTGCCCGTAATGTAGTCTTCCGTCGCCTTCTGCTTAGGCTTGATGAAGATGGTATCGGTACGGTCGAACTCGATGAGCTCGCCCAGATACATGTAGGCGGTGAAGTCGGACACGCGCGCGGCTTGTTGCATGTTGTGCGTGACGATCAGAATCGTCAGTTTGCTCTTCAAGTCGGTGATCAGCTCTTCGATGCTGGCGGTGGCGATGGGATCCAGCGCTGAAGTGGGCTCGTCGAAAAGCAGTATTTCCGGATCGGTGGCCAGCGCCCGCGCGATGCATAGGCGCTGTTGCTGGCCGCCGGAGAGGTTGAAAGCCAACTCCTTCAAGCGATGCTTAACCTCTTCCCACAACGCGGCGTTGCGCAGCGCTTGCTCCACCTTGTCATCCAGCGCCGTGACGCGCTTTTCTCCGCGCACCCGCAGGCCATAGGCGACATTTTCGTAGATGGACTTGGGGAATGGGTTGGGTTTTTGGAACACCATGCTGATGCGCATGCGCACTTCGATGGGATCCACGTGGGCGTGGAGCAAGTTGGTGTTGTCGGGATAGAGCCGGATCTCGCCGTCGTATTTGTTGCCAGGATAGAGATCGTGCATGCGATTGAAGCAACGCAAATAAGTGGATTTTCCGCAACCTGAAGGTCCGATCAAGGCCGTGACTTTTTTCTCGTATAAGGGCATGGAAATACCCTTCAAGGCATGGAACGCGCCGTAGTGAAACTGCAGCGCCTTGGTTTCCGCCTTGAGTTTGAGCGCTTCTTGGGTACCCGAATCTTCAGTCGTTTTTGGCATGGCCTACCACTTGATATTTTTTCTGAGGCGATAGCGAATGTAGATCGCCAGCGCATTCATTGAGAGGGTCATGACGAGCAGAACCAGCCCCGCTGCCGCGGCGTTTTGATGGAAGGCGGGGTCGGGGCGTGAGGTCCAGTTGAACATCTGAATGGGCATCACGGTGAAGGGCGCATACAACCATTCGAATGACAAGTACGGAAACTCCTGCGTAACGGGCGCGGGCGGCAAGAAGGCGATAAAGGTGAGTGCGCCGATGGTGATGATGGGCGCGGTC
>JBKKAO010000273.1:0-4861 GCA_046714645.1 Burkholderiales bacterium
CTCAAAGACTGCGCCGCTGCCCAAGTAGACCTCTCGCACTTGCGCGTTGTCTTGCACTTCGCCCGGTGATCCCTGCGCGATGATTCTCCCCCGCGACATGACCACGATCCGGCTCGCATAGGTAAACACCACCTCCATGCTGTGCTCGGTGAAAAGCACGCCGATGTTGCGTTCGCGAACCAGTCGCGCCGTCAACGCCATCAACTCGTCACGCTCTTGGGGGCCCATTCCGGCAGTGGGTTCATCCATGAGCAACAATTTAGGTTCATGGACCAGCGCCATCGCCAATTCCACCCGCTTCACGTCCCCGTAGGCTAACAAGCTGCAAGGGCGCTCCGCCTGCTCGCTCATTCCTACTTGCGCCAGCAACCCATCGGCTTCCTGGCGGAAGGACGCGGCGGCCCTAGACCAAACATCGAATAGCTTGCGGGCGCGAGAGTGAAGCACCGTTTGCACGTTCTCACGCACGCTCATGGAGCCAAAGGTCGCGGCAATCTGAAAGGTTCGCCCGACGCCTAGGCGCCAGATCTCGCGTGGGGGCCGTCGCGCGATTTCTACTTCGTCGAGTAGCACTCCACCGGCGTCAGGTGTGAGTTGCCCGTTGATCAGATTGAAGCAGGTGGACTTGCCTGCCCCGTTCGGTCCGATCAGGGCCAGAAGTTCTCCGCGTCCGAGGACAAAGGAAACCTCGTCCACGGCGCGCACACCGCCAAAAGACTTACTCAGATCGTGCACTTCCAGCAAGCTCATCGTGCGAGCCTGGCGTAACGCGAATGGATGAAACCCGCCACCCCCTGCGGAAACAGCACCACCAGCAAGATGATGGTGGCACCCAGGATGATCCGCCAGTATTCCGTGGCCCGCATGATTTCCGTTTGCAAGACGTGATAAAGGCCCGCACCCACGACGGGCCCAATCAGCGTTTGCAATCCGCCGAGCAGCACCATCACTAGCGCATCCACCGACTGAGGGATCGCGAGCACATTGGGAAACACGCTCCCCTTATGGAAGGCGTGCAAGCCACCCGCCAGTCCCGCGAAGGCACCGGCAAGCGCGAAGGTCGCCCACTGAAGGCGGCGGACATCGATCCCGCTCGCTTCTGCCCGCGAAGGTGAGTCCCGGCCCGCACGCAAGGCATATCCAAAGGGGGTGAAAGCAAGATGACGGATGAGATACAGGCTGACCAGCGTGAGGCCGGCGGTGAAGTAGAAGTAGCCCGCCTTCGAGCCTAACAGTCCGTCGGGCCACACGCTGAGAATGCCGTTATCACCACCCGTCCAGGCGGACTGAAAGGCCACCGACCAAACGATCTGCGCGAAGGCCAGGGTCAGCATCGCGAGATAAACACCGCTTAAGCGAATGCAGAAAAAACCAAACACCAGGGCCGCGAGCGCGGCGATGATGGGGGCCGCGATCAGACTCATCAGCGTGCCAGCAGCAACCTGCGTCACCAGCAAAGACGCCGTGTAGGCACCGATGCCGAAGTATGCGGCGTGGCCGAAGGAAACCATGCCGCCGATGTGCATCACGAAATGCAGACTGGCGGCGAACAACGCAAAGATCATGAGTTCGATCGCCAGCCCTTGCGCATACTCTCCCGCCATCAATGGCAGGAACACCAGCAGTGCGACCGCCAGCAGCGCACCGAATCGCATCAGCGGATCCGCGCGTTTGATGGGCGCCTCGGTGGCGAACCGCGAACTTCGGCGCGGTCCGGATGGCTTGCCCAGCAACCCATAGGGGCGGAGCACGAGCACCACGGCCATCACCAGGAAAGTCAGCACCAGGGTCAACTGCGGAAAAATCAAAACGCCAAAGGCATTGATCTCGCCGACCAGCAGTGCCGCCAAGAACGCTCCCGTGAGACTACCCAACCCACCGATCACCACCACTACGAAAGCTTCCACGATGATGCTCACATCCATCTGCAGATTCACCGCCTCCTTCGGGATCTGCAGCGCGCCACCCAGCCCCGCCAGAGCCGAGCCTAGAAACAACACGCTGGTGAACAACCACCTCTGATTGACACCCAAGACGCCCGCCATCTCGCGATCCTCGGTTGCGGCGCGCACCAAGACACCCCAGCGTGTCCGGTGAAACAACAGCCACAGAGAGCCGAGGACCATGGGTCCGATGGCGATTAGAAACAGGTGATATTGCGGAAATCGCTCGCCGAGAATCTCCACCGTGCCCTTTAAGCCTGGCGCACGCGGCGCCAGCAGATCCTCTCGGCCCCAAACGAACAACGCCAGATCCTGTACCAACAACACCACACCGAAGGTGGCGAGCAATTGGAAGATCTCGGGTGCATGGTAGATGCGCCTGAGCAGCGCCACTTCCATCACAACACCCACCACCCCTACCGCAAGCGCCGCCAAGACGATTCCAGACCAAAACCCAATCGGTCCACCTATTTGTTCCATAAAAATCGCGCTCAGAGAGTAAGCCGCGTACGCCCCCAGCATATAAAAAGAGCCGTGAGCGAAATTCACGATACGGGTCACGCCAAAAATAATGGAAAGACCCGAGGCAACGAGAAACAGCGTCGAGGCGTGAGACAAACCGGTCAGGAATTGGATGAGCACTTGAGATCGGGAGCCGGGATCTTGCGACTAGGGGCCGGAGGCAAACTGGCCTGCATGTTACCAACGACAGGGAACCCTACGACTGCGACTCGTTGACTAGTTTCGTCTACAAGCGGCGCAGTGATTAATCGCCATGAAGGCCAACAGCCTCATCGACGCCTAGTGGCGTGATTCGCCGTATTGGCCGGTGCTTCATCTGGCCAGGAAGATCCGGAACGTACGCTGAGTAGTTACCGAGAGATTTTTCGATCACGATCGCGTAGCGCATTTGAAGCTCCTCACTTCCGTGAAGGCGGCGACGATGCCGAGTAGTGCAGATAGATTTTGCATTGCGGGCTCAGATTGTGAGTGATGGGATTTTGTGCGCTCGAACGTTTGACATGAGCGGGAAACGCCGGCTTGCCGGTGGCTGTCCGCTCTATGGAAGGGGTTCCGCCTTGTGTTGCAGCACGAAGCTGCAAAGGCTAGAATGTGTATATTCTGTCGCGGAGCTACACACCATGCGAACCAACATTGTAATTGACGACAAGCTAATGAAGGACACGCTTCGGGTGACCGGCCTCAAAACCAAGCGCGAGGCAGTGGAACTCGGACTTCGGACCCTGCTGCGTCTGCGGCAGCAAGAGGAGATTCGGCGCTTCCGCGGCAAGCTGAACTGGCAAGGTGACCTCGACGCAATGAGGACGGATAAGTGATTCTGGTTGCTTCCAGCGTCTGGGTGGACTACTTTCGGGGGACGCCGACGCCTCAGGCGGAGAAGCTCGATGTGCTGCTCGGCACTGAGCCCGTGATAACCGGAGATTTGGTGCTGACCGAGGTGCTGCAGGGGTTTGGCAGTGAACGGGAGTTCAACCGGGTCAAGAAGCTCTTGACCTCGTTGGTCGTCGTTGACCTCGGTGGACGGGAGGTTGCGATTCAGGCTGCCAAGAACTTTCGGGCGTTGCGCACGCTGGGAATCACCGTTCGGAAAACCATTGACACCGTGATTGCGACGCGCTGCATAGCGAGCGGCTTCACTCTACTCTACCGCGACCGAGACTTCGATCCGTTTGTGCAGCACCTCGGCCTTCGCTCCGCGATACCAGGAACCTAATCGGGAGGATCGCTCATGAGTTACACCCATCGCACTCGGATCCCTATAACGCATCGTTTTGCCTGGGTGCTTCTTAGTCTAACGGCTACAACGATGACGAATGCTCAGACCACGGATCTTCAAATGGGCGCCGTGTACGAGTGCCCAGGCGCCGTAAGCTTTAAGGTCTTCTCTTGCTCCGGCTCGGGAAACGCGGATCCGTGCGAAGTTGAATCTAGCGTTCGCGGACAACCCACCCAGCGCGGCCAGGCGCCCCGCCAACAGGTGATGATGCTGCTCCCGGTGTGTCACTTGCAAACATCGGCGGAGGCCCAGGCCGCGGCAAGTGACGGTGGGACTCCGGCCAATCCACAAGCCGACGCGAACGGATTCAAGATCGGAGAAGAGGTGAGCGCCGCTACGGCGGGTGGCTGGTATGCGGCTCGAATCCTACGGGCAAATGGAGATTCTTACTTTGTTCGGTTCGGACCATCGATCGAGGTTTGGAAATCCTACCCCACCGAACTGCGCAGAATCGGACCGCTCACCGATGTAGACAAGGCGCGTGGCCTTTTCGCGCTGCGCGAGAAAGTACAGGTCAACGTCGAGGGAAAATGGGTGGACGGCGAGATCATCGGCGAGCTGGGAATGGAGTACAACGTTGAGCTTCCGGGCAATCGCACCGCCTGGGCCAGCGCGCAGCACTTGCGCCGTGTGGCAGTGGTGGCGAAACCCGCGCCAAAGGCTGGTGAGCCGCCTAGAGCGGGGTTAAAGAGCTGCGCTGGAAAGATCGAGGGACGCTACGCTTCCACCGGCGGTGGGGCCGGGGCCACCGTGCAGATAACCTTTCGTTCGGGCAAGGCAGTCATGCGCGAGCTGACGGGCGAAAGTGAATTCGACTGCTGGACGGATGGCGAGAAGATCTACCTTCACACGCCCGGCGAGTCCACTGACATGGACCTGCCTATCGACATCAATAACGACGGAACGCTCGAGACGCCCTTTGGAGAGATCAAGAAGAAAGGCAACTGAGATAGACCTCTTGAATTGGATGGGTTGCACCCACATCCGACGGCTATCTTTGCGCCTCCATAGGCCGCCGCTTCTTAACCACCCCATCACTGGGCAAGTAATCCTTTCCATCCGCGTACCGCCAATCCACCATCACTCCCCTGTTGCCTTCCAACTTCAAGCGCCCGACGAA
>JBKKAO010000274.1:0-3613 GCA_046714645.1 Burkholderiales bacterium
GGATCGATCTCTGGACCAATGTAGAGGCCCCGTACGCCCAGCGCCCCGACCACCGCTCCGGAGGTCTCCCCACCCGCGACGACCAAGCGATGCACGCCCCTTGAAACCAGTCCCGTAGCGATGCGGCCCATGGCCTGCTCGACCATTCCACCAGCGTGGTCTCGTCCTAGGCGATCTTGGATGCTTCTGACCGCCTCGGGTGCCGCCGTGGAATAAATCAGGATGGGTTTCTCCGACAAACGAGGTTCCGCCCAGCGCAACACCTCGTTCGCTACATCCTCCCCCGCCGCAAGTCGCAAGGGGTCAATACGAAAGGCCTCATGCTGCCGCTGCATGTGAGCGACCTGCGCTTGCGTAGCCACAGAACAACTGCCCGCCAGCACGACGGTGGGTCCAGTCACCTTGGGCAATGCCGTTTTCTGACCGGGTTGCAGCACGCCACGCTTGCTGAAGTTGGCGGGCAGCCCCATGGCCATCCCCGATCCGCCCGTCACCAGCTTGAGATCCGCGCAAGCCTCTCCCAACACCATCAAATGCTCGTCGGAGAGGGAATCGAGAATGGCATGACGCACGCCCTCCTTGCGCAGTTGTTGGAAGGTTTCCCGCGCGCCGGCCACTCCGCGCGCAAGCGCCGCGTAGGGTACCAAGCCCACCTTGTGAGGCGTTTGTCTTTGCAGCACGCGCACCAGCGACGGGTCGGTCATGGGCGTCAGGGGATGGTGCCGCATGCCGGACTCGGACAACAACTCGTCCGCCACGAAGAGATAACCCTTGTACACCGTGCGCTTGTTGGTGGGGAAGGAGGGGTTAAACACGGTGAAGGATTCGCCCAAAGCATCGAGTAGTGCATCGGCCACCGGGCCGATGTTGCCGCTGTCGGTGGAATCGAAGGTCGAGCAATATTTGAAGAAGAATTGATGAGCCCCGCGCTCGCGCAACCACTTAAGCGCGGCGAGCGACCACCCCACTGCCTCGGACGCGGGGTTGCTTCGGGATTTCAACGCCACGATGATGGCGTCGGCATCCGGCACGGCAAGGGCCGCGTCCGGTACGCCTAGTAGTTGCACCGTTCGCATCCCCGCCTTGACTAGGGTATTCGCGAGATCCGTGGCACCCGTGAAATCATCGGCGACACAGCCAAGCAGCAGTGTCATATCGGGCCCCCCTAAGCGCTCAAGGTCTCGACGGTGACGAGGTCACCGTCTTTGATGTCGCCGAGCAAGCGTGGATCCCCATCGACCTTACCCAGGACGTTGACCTTAGTGACCAAACGGCATTCGCTCCCTTGCGACACTGGCGTAGGTCCGTAGGGCAGCGCCAGCGCGCGGCCTTGCACCCAGAAACACACGGTACCCGGATCCACGACTTGGCGTGCCCCGGGTTCCAATTTCGCATCGACGGGCAGGCTAAAGTACACTTCCTCACCCCAAGTACTGGCGCTGGAGTTGCGCGGCAGCACGGCCCACAGGGCGCGAGCGCTCGGAGTATCGTCCAGCGATGCCGTCAACTCACCCCGGGGCCACTTAATACGGATCTTCATCAATCACTTCCAATGGGGCGGCCAGGTCGTACGAATAATAGGTTGCTCGGTAATGTTCTGCATCCACGTCGCCAGCTTAGGACCAATCATCAGGCGGATGCCGAGATCGTGCTTTTTCTTCTCAAGGCGAAGGGCCAGAGCCAGTATCGGATAAACCGCGTAATCAGCCGCCGTCAAGGAAAAGCCCACCATGAACTGGCCGATGTCCGCCTTTTCCCACATGGCCAGTTCCTCGGATAACGCCTTCGCGCCACACTCGATTTTGGCGGCATCCCACTTCTCTTTAGGAGAAAAAAAGATCTGTTCGATGAGCAAACGCATAGATGCATCGAGGTAGAGATCCGCCTCTTGAACGAGGCGCCGAACGAGCGCCCGTTGCTTCGCGTCCTGCGGGAAAAGTTTCGCCCCTGAGGAGAACTTGTCATCGAGATATTCCACAATAGCCGTGGATTCGTAGAGCGCGAAGCCCTCATCGACGATGGCCGGAACCTTGTGCCGAGGGTTGATGGCTAGATATTCCGGTTGCGTAAGATCTCCTCCAGAGAACGAAAAACTCTTCATCTCATAGGGAACTTGTTTGTGTTCCAGGGCCAGCCAAACTCGCCAGGCGAAAGGCGAACCGGAGCCGTAATAGAAGGTAATGGCCATGACCTGCTCCTGGGGGGTTATGATGGATGTGCAAATAGTACAGCGAAGGATACGCAAAACCCCGCATGGATGAAATCGTACTAAAAAGCATGGCCACATGGCCCAACGTTCCATCCGTCTACGGATGGTTAGAGTTGGACCGGCGCGGCCAGTGGCGCATCAAAGGCGAACACATCACCCATCGCGGTCTCAATGACTTCATCGCGCGCAACTATACGCACGACCACACTGGGCGATGGTATTTCCAGAATGGCCCGCAGCGGGTCTACGTACGACTGGCTTACTTACCCTATGTGATACGAGTGGCGCAATCGTACGATGGGCTTCGGCTTGTCACCCATACGGGGCGGGAAATCGGAGCACTCGATCATGCGTGGATAGACGAACTGGGTAACTTCGTGGTGGGCTTCGAAAGCGTTGCCGGTTTGGTCTGCGATCTGGATTTAGTGACCCTGCTGTCGTGGATCCGCAACGCGGAGAGTGCACCCGTGGATGATGAGGAAGCAGGCGACGCTATCGAACGAGCGAGGCTAGGTTTCACGCCCGCCCTATACCTTCTATGCAAGTCTGACCTGCTCCCTATCGCAACCTTACGATCCGAGGACGCCCCGCGCAGGTTTCGCTTCGTCGCCGATCCAAGACCGGCGCCCGGGGAACCCGAGTGCTAGGGCACGGAAACCGGCTTCGTGCCTTCATGGTGGTTAAGCGCACGATCGAAGGCTTCGAAGATCTTGGTCCACTAGATGAGACGCTTCAACACCGGCCAGCGCGTGCCGAAATCCGAGTCCCCAATGAGCACCCGCAGTTCAGCGCGTACTCTTGAATGAAGCGTTGGAGTTGGTCTTCCTCCTTGGACTGGATGTGGGTGGCGAGAAATACTTCCGCCATCCCCCTTTCTAGGACGCTGAATGCGATATCCGGGTACGCAAAGCCCGGTTTCCGGGCCGAGCCCACCCGCACGGTAAATTTGTTCTCAATCCCCCTTCGGCGCGTTGACTGAGTTTTTTGGTCATTCGCAAATAGTCGAAACCATGCGTGTGCGGAAACAAAGCGTTCGCATCATCTCGGCGATCGACTGAGTGGGTTTTTGGAAGGACTTGAGCACGCTGACCGCGAAGCGGCGTAGGCGGGTGATGTTCTCGGGGCCGAAGCCGGTGCGGATGCGGCTGCGATCTCATCGTAGTTCCGGCTCGATGATGTAGTGAACGCTCTCGATGGCCCGGTGTCCGCGATTGAGCGCTAGCCCGACTTCCGCTATTCGCCCTTCATTTCGGAAATTTGCGCGGTGACGCCGAGGTAAGTGACTGATCTGCCGAGAGCGGCGATGAAGAAAACGGGCGAAAGCGCGTGTAGTGAAGACCTTGGTCCTTGCGCGTGGCCGGTGCGCGGGGGTGAAGCTCGATGGGATGCGCTTGGCGCGGCCGC
>JBKKAO010000275.1:0-2627 GCA_046714645.1 Burkholderiales bacterium
GGGCGCGCACGCTGTCGTCGTAGGCTTCGTCGAAATGCTTGAAGTGGTAGTACTCCACCTCGCGCCGGCCATTGGAGTCGAAGCCATGGATGGCGAAGCTATCGCCCAAACTTCCCAACGCATCGGCGAGCAAAGCGGTGGCTTCCCGCGCCAGATTCAACACGCTGGCACCCGCGCCCGGAACGAACACATTGGTGGATTGCGAGAGATCGAGCAACGCCAACACGGCCAGATCGCGCGCCGTTTTGGCGGTGCGCATGTGCACCCTCGGATCCGGGGTGCGGCCGGACCGAATATCGATGGTGGCCTTGACGCAAGCGTCGATATCCAGCTTATCGCCTTCGAGCTGGCGGCGCAGCCGCTTCGGTTGCTGGATCTGCATGGAGCGAATGACCGTTTGCAAGCGGCTCACCGTTTCGCTGTTGCGTTCAACGATGTCGTGCAGCATTTGCGGGTTGCCTAGATCCGGTTCGCGCTCCCAAACGGTGCACCAAGCGGGGCGCTCCATACCGATCAGGTAGTCCCATTCGTCGTAGTAGACGGGGCGCAGCAGTGCGTCCGCGATGGCGGTGTGATCTTGCGCGTCGGGCGGCAAGAGTTGCGCAGCATCCTCGGGCGCGTTCTCGCCTTGCTTTTGCTCATCGACCTCGGCTTGCTCTTCGCTGCCGCCTCTCTCCAAATCGATGGATTGGTAGACCACATCCTGGTCATCCGATTGCTGCCCTTGGGGCTGACCGAAGTCCCAGAGACAAAGATTGTCGTCGCGGTACAGCGGCTCGATGACATAGGTCTTGAAGTTGAACTGCACGCGCATCTGGCCGAGATCATTGCCCAACAGATTGCCGATGTGGCGGCTCATGGCGGAATCTTCCAGGCGTGCGCTGGCGTTCTCAGCGAACATGCTTCGGCCCTTCGATACCCAAGGATTGTTGTCCTCGTAGCTGGGATCGATCAATGCGCGCGCCAGCCGCTGCATCAAGGTCACGGCTGTGACACTGAAAGCCGGCACGGCGACATGAAATTGAGACCATAGCCGCCGAAGGCCGGGAAACTCCCTTAGCGCCAGGAATTCGACACGGGCATCTTCGATCAAACCTACCAAGGCCATCTGAATTGGGCGCAGTTCGCGCAGCGGAAACTTCACGAGCGAGAACGCCAGATGAGTCGCGGCGTGCGCGGCCGCAGCCCGATAGAGCGCGACGCCCCCCACGCCAGGAAAAGCTTCAAAAGCCTGCGGTAACCGAATCGCACCCTCGACGATAGACGGACGGCGCGCCTTCTTCGGCTGCGGGGCTTGATTGGGACGCAGCGGCATGTCGCGTCCCCACAGCGCGCGCAAGTAGAGCGACATGCGGCGCTCGATATCGCTGAATAGCGTACCCTCACCCGCGGCGCGCAGGATGGAACGCGCATCAGCCGTCTCCAAACGAAAGTAGCTCGCTTGCGATTGCGGGTCTTGTGTGTGCGATTGCACACCCAGCAGCACCCAGCGCCGCAAACCTTCGGCACTCAATTGATCCAACAATTGGCCTGAGCGTTCGGCCACCGGTTCGATGGCGCTAGGCGCACAGTGCGCGAGATCGGCAAAGATCTCCAACACCAACCCGAATTCCTCGGCGTCGTGTAACTTGCGCGCGACATGGGGTAACGATTGCAGCATGGCATCGGCCGGCCGGTTGCCCGCCTCTTTCACCACTTGTTCGGTGGTGCGTACTAAATGCGCTAATTGGCTCTCTCCCACCTCACGGGTCGTGGCAGGCACTATTCCCAGATAGGTCACCAGTGCTCCGAGGCCCGCGCCGCTGTCGACAATGACGCGCACGCCCTTCAACCAGATAGCAAGGCCTTCTTCGGAGAAAGTGCGATGGGCTTCAGGGACGGCGGTCTTGACCAGCGCGCGCACATCCTGGCTGGTGGACGCGAGGAAGGTTTCAAGTTGGTTTTGATAGCTCACAAGAGCAGGCTGCAGGAGCGCTCGGCGCTAAGAGGCCGGTACTACTTCGGCGCCGGAAAGACCGAGGTGACGATCGGTCGCCCATACGCGCTTAATCTTCTTTTGCGTAATGAGGGCGAGACTCGACGCATCGACGTAGCTTAATTTACTCCCTCGAAACCGGTCCAACATTCGCACGACGTCCGGGTGGTGCTCTTTTGACGCCGGGAAGACTTGCAGTCCTTTCATGCTTTCCAGAAGCTGCCGAAACGATCGCGCATGTTCTTCCCCCATTCGATGCAAAAACCAGGAATAGGTCTCTGAGATGACTAACATAGAGGTACTCCAGCGCGCAGGGGATCCCCCGAATAGTGCCAACGCTTGCGCGTGCCAGCGATCCCTCTTGCTCATGAGCGCGATAAAAATGCCGCTGTCCAGATAAACCGGCATGTCATGGACTCTCCCTACCGTAGACGACTGAATCCACGGACGAGCTATCGTCCTCTGCCCCATCCAGGACGCCGGCAAAAGCCATCCAAGGCTTGTCGCTTGGCTCACGACCAACGGCCTCCTTCAGACTGTTCCGGCAAAGTTCCGCGAAAGAAATGCCCATCCGGCGCGCCACAATCTTCGCGCGTTTGTATAAGTCCTCATCCACTGAAATTTGCGTACGTATCATCGGAAGTCCATAGTG
>JBKKAO010000276.1:0-2560 GCA_046714645.1 Burkholderiales bacterium
TGGACGACGGCTACATCACCATCTTGCAGCCCGATCTATCCAAGAGCGGCGGCATCACCGAATGCATGCGCATCGCCCATCTCGCCTCGGCGTGGAAGCTGAAGATCCATCCGCACACTTCCATGACCGGACTCAATATGGCCGCCGCCATTCACTTCTTATGCGCCATCGACAACGCCGGGTACTTCGAGGGCGACGTGTCGAAAAATAATTTGTTCCGCGACGAGATGGTGAGTAAGCCCTACACCGTGGGTAAAGACGGTTGCGTGCGTCCGCTTGAGAAACCAGGCTTGGGATTGGAGTTGGACGAGAGCTTCCTCGCTGCCCATCCCGTCATCGAGGGGCCCGCCTATGTCTAATGTCGTACTCACCGAGCGCTCCGGCACCACGGCCGTCGTCACACTGAACCGACCTGAGGCACTCAATGCCGTCAATCACGAAATGCGCATGGCCCTCGTCGAGGCGATGGACTCCCTCAACGCGGATGATTCCGTGCGCGCCATCGTCATCACCGGCGCCGGCGAACGCGCCTTTTGCGCGGGCCAGGATCTCGCCGAATCCATGCAGTATCGAGGCGACGAGGTGAGCTCCTGGTTGGAGCGCCAGCACGCCATGTACCAATCCATACGCGCGCTAAATAAACCCTGTGTGGCGGCCATCAACGGCGTGGCGACCGGGGCGGGCTACCAGATCGGTTTGGTGAGCGATCTGCGCGTGACGCATCCCGAGGTGAAGATCGGCCAGCCGGAGATCAAGGCCGGCCTCGCCAGTATCGTGGGGTCCTACATGATGACGCTGCACCTCGGGATGTCGCACAACATCGAAATGTCCATCACCGGCGATCTAATCACCGGGCAGCGTGCTTACGAGTTAGGACTGGTGAATCACGTGGTGCCGCGCGATCAGGTGTTGAGCAAGTCCCTGGCGCTCGCCGAATCGTTGTCTGCGCTGGGCAAGACCGCCATGCGATTGACCAAGCGCCGCTTCCGCGAACTCACCCAAGCGGGTTTTGACGCCGCGCTCGTGGCCGCAAAGGAGTATCAAAAGGAAGCCTGTGCGAGCGGCGAACCCCAAGCGGCGATGAAGCGGTTCTTCGAAGCGCGAAAGAAGAAAGGCTAGACTTTCCTTCGTGTCCCGTCGCGTCCTTCGTGATCTATGCGGTTTGCTTTTCGCGGTTTTGGCACTCGTTGGACCCGTCAATGGCGCCAGCTACCCCAGCAAGACCATCCGCATCATCGTTCCCTACCCACCGGGAGCGTTCAACGACCAACTCGCGAGAACTATTTCGCACCACTTGAACAAAGCCTGGGGTAAACCCGTGGTCGTCGACAACCGGCCCGGCGGCAGCACCATCATCGGGACGGATTTGGTGGCGAGGTCTCCTGCCGATGGCCACACGCTGCTGGTCGCATCTTTTGCCTTGGCCGTGAACGTATCGCTATTTAGCAAGCTTCCTTTCGATCCGGTGCGAGACCTGGCACCGGTCATTTTCGCGGCACAGACCGCAAACGTGCTGGCGGCGAACACCGCTTTGCCTGCCCAGTCCGTCAAGGATCTCATCGCCCTGGCCAAGGCAAAGCCTGGACAGATTAACTACGCCTCGGGCGGAAACGGATCTTCTCCGCATCTCGCCATGGAACTGCTAAAACGCATGGCGGGCATTGACCTCACTCACGTGCCCTACAAAGGTAGCGCGCCGGCGCTAACCGATCTCATCGCGGGACAGGTGAGCGTCGCCTTCGACAACATCCCCAACGTGCTGCCACACATCAAAGCCGGAAAGTTACGCCCGCTGGGTGTCAGTGCCGCGAAGCGATCTCGCGCGCTCGCGGAGGTGCCGAGCATCGCGGACAGTGTCCCGGGATTCGATGTCTCGGTCTGGTTTGGTGTCGCGGTGCCTGCGGGCACGCCCAGGCCCATCGTCACGCTACTCAACGCCGAGATCAACCGCATGCTCGCCTCCAAGGACGTTCGGGCACGGTTCAGCGCGCAAGGAGTGGACATCGTGGGCGGTCCGCCGGAGAAACTTGCCGCGCACCTGCGATCCGAGATCGATATGTGGGGCAAGCTGGTCAAATCCGCCGGCATTACGCCCGAGTAATTGAACCTATAACCGAACCTATTTCGGCTTAACGACCACGACTCGCTTGGTGTCGCGAGAGAGAATCTCGACCGAGAGTCCGCGCGCCAAGAACTTGTCGAAGCTAGCCGGATCCATGATAGCGATGGCCGGCGGTGCCCTTTTCCAAGCCTGCCCGAACGCCTCCGGCGTGGCGTAGCGTAGTAGGTACGATAGGGTCTTGTTTGATGCTACCCGACAGGTTCCGTTTCCGGTCGATCTAGATCACCCAGACAGCGTCCGCGGATCTACATTGCCGCCACACACGATCACGGCGACACGTGCGTTGGACTCAATGCCACTGCGTCCGGATAGGAGTCCCGCCAGGGCCGCCGCCCCGCCCGGCTCGGCGGCAACGCGTAACCGTTCCCATAGAAAACGCTGGGCTTGCAATATCTCCTGGTCGGAAACGAGCACGACGTTGCTTACAAACTGCTGTGC
>JBKKAO010000277.1:0-10574 GCA_046714645.1 Burkholderiales bacterium
AAGCGCCAGACATTCCGTCCATTTTGGTCGAAACCGCCTTCATCACCAATCCAAGCGAAGAACAGCGCCTGCGTATGGAAAGTCACCGGATCGAAATGGCGGGTGCCATCTTGGAAGGGATCAAGCGATTCTTCGCAACGAACCCATCTGTGCCAATGAGCACGAAGATCGTTCAGAAGATCTAAGAGAAGGCGGCGCACAGCATGCGGCCATTGCAGGTCCCGCCGTGAGGATTTAGGATGCCGGGGAACTCGGCGATGTGGCATGTGCTCCAATTAAGTGTATCGTCTCTGCCGACCGACTACCAGGTATCAGAAAGGTATCCCATGCACCAGTTCAGACTCACCACCCTTCAGACTCGCGACGTCGGGAACCCTTTCTCGCGCTTGTTCTTTTTCGCCTTTGGCCTGGTCGTCGTGCTGGCCGCGATCGCGATCATGCTCTTCCTCGTAGTACCCTTGCTTGGTTTTATTCTCTCGGCCGCCGTTGGGGGCGTGATTCTCGCGCTGGTGGGTATCGTTCTGATGGTGCCCTTGATCCTTGTCGCGGGAACGGTTGCCGCGTTCATCGTCAAAGGCAACTCTAAGCGCGCCAGATCCTAGGGCTTAGGAAGCCGCATCAACGAAGCGCTTTAGGTGCGCACATCAAAGCAGTCGGCGGAGTAGTAGGGGTCCTGCTCGCCGCGGGCGCGGGCACTCGATTTGGCGGACGCAAGTTGTTGCAACCTCTTTCCGATGGCACGCCAGTCGGGGTGGCGTCGCTTCGCAACCTTAAGTCGGCAATCGAGAAGGTCATCGCGGTGGTTCGTACAGGCGATGACGAACTCGCAAACCTGTTGCGGGCGGAAGACGTTCAAGTCGTTTCTAGCGATGAGGCCTGGCGGGGTATGGGGCACAGCTTGGCCAACGCGATCGCGAACGCCCAGGACGCGGAAGGATGGTTAGTGGCGCTCGGTGACATGCCTCGTGTTCAGCCCGGCACCATTCGAAGAATTGCGAGCCAATTGCGCAAGCATCAACGAATCGTCGTGCCGGTGCACGAAGGCAACCGGGGACATCCGGTGGGATTTCCACGGCGCCTACGCATGCAATTGGAGGGCCTCACCGGGGATGCGGGCGCACGATCACTGATTCAGGGGAACTCGGACGAGGTCCTGCGAGTCGAGGTCGCGGACGAGGGTGTCCTACAGGACGTGGACACCCTCGCTGATCTAAAAGCCCTCGACGTTCTTCGTCCAAGTTAGATCGCGGCCTTCGGCAGGATTGGATCGCCTAAGGCTTGAGCATGGTTGCTTGGTCGTTGCCAGATACGGTGAAATTGCCTCGTATCACTCCCGCGCTGGAACGTAGTTCCGCCGAGATGCGCCCGGACACGCTGCCCGTGGGCGAAATATCCACCTGACCGCCGCTCTTCAATACCCCTGCCGTCATTTTTACTTGCCGGTATTGATAGATGCCATCCCGGGCCATGAGATTACCCGTTAGCTCTTCGAACCGGGTCTTGCCGCCTTGAACGCCGTCGCGGTGCCGCTGCTGCAACGCGCGCGGGATATCGAAACCCGCGAGGTTTCCCCGGCGCACGGTGAAGCTGGCGTCGATCTGTGGTTCTTGAAATAGGGTCTCGAGCTTGGGGGATCGCAATCTAACGATGCCCTTGGCATCGAGCGCACCATCGGAGATCACCTGAATCCTGAAGGCCCGCATCGCGGTTTCTAGGCTCAGGCGCTGAAAATCGAAATTCGATTCAAGCGTCCATCCATCCTGCCAGCGAACAGTGGCCTCGGCGGAACCCTGGCCGCCATAGAGAAAATACTCTAGACGCGTCATGCGCAATTCGCCCGCTGAGATCGTTCCCGTACCCTGCAGATCCATTACTTCCAGCGCCGGCCCCACAGGCAGGGTGAAATTTCGCCCCTTGATGGAGACCTCGACATTGCTCACGCGAGGCACTAAATCCACTTGCAGCCGATCATCCATGGTGGTGGCCGAAATGCTCAGCACCTCTGCCTCGTTGCTCAGCTTGATGAGGGCGCTAACACTCGGCAAGGCCACGCCCGGCAGGTCAAGAGTGGCCTCCTTTATCTTGATCAAGGGAACACGAACCAACTCTGGTTTCGCGCCGCCGCCCTTGAGCCATCCGTTGGAGCGCAGGAGTCCGTCAGCGGCGATGTCGAGCCCTTGAATCTCCACAGCCTTGAGATTCTTGGTCTCGGAGAATAGAGAACCGATCTCGGGCACCAAGGTCACGGAAGCCGCGCGCACATCTTGTGCCGCGCCCACGGTCACTCTGTTTAGAATAAGTTGCACTCGCGGAAATACCGTCGCGCGCAGGGATCCTACATGCACCGGCTCACCAAGACGCTGGCTAGCGATTCTCTCGATGTCAGGGGCCCATGGACTCAAGGTAGCGAACTGAATGACTAGCGCTGCCAGCAAGGCGAGGACAAAAACTCCGCCCAACAGCACTCGGGCTGGGGTGATATGCGCACGGCGCAGATCTTTCTGTATACGATCTCTTTCTGTCTTTCGGAGCTCTCGCTCCTCCTGCTCCTTGCGCTGCCGCGCGAGATCTTCTTCACGCTTGCGGCGTTCGGCCTCCACACGAGCTTGCTCCCGCGCGCGGCGTTCAGTCTCCTTGTTCTTTCGCCGCTCTTGCTCTTCGGTCTCGCGGCGCTCTTTCTCTTCTCGAATGAGCCGCTCCGACTCCTCGCGGGCACGCGATTGGGCTTCCTTGCGCGCTTGCTCCGCAGCCTCCGCCATTTCGCGCGCCTCTCTTTCCGCCTTGAGCTGAGCTTCTCGCTCCGCACGTTCAAACGCCGCCCGGGTTTCTTCCTCCATGCGCAAGCGCCGCTCCTGCTCTTCTAGCGCACGCCGAATGTCGTCTTGAGTGATGTTTCCGGCGGCAGCCTGCGTCAAAGAGCTAATCTGGGTGCTGATCGGTGGCTCGCTCTCGATGACTTCTGGCAAATCCAGACGGGTGCTAAGGGTATCCGTAGCAGACTGGCCGGAGAGGCTCCGTTCGGAATCTCCTGAGAATTCGTAACCACCTCCTGCACGATCCGGTGGTAGCGCTAGCACTTCTTCCTCTTCGCGGCGGCGGCGCTCTTTCTCTGCCTTGCGTTTCCTCACCTCCTCCTCGAGCCGCTGTTGCTCAGCGATCTCCTCTCGCCGGATGCGTTCCTGCTCTTCACGGCGCTTGTGTTCTTCCTCTTCCCTACGCTTTCTTTCCTGCGCTTCCTTGAGCTGGCGGGCTGCATCGTCACGGCGTTTGCGTTCCTCTTCATCGCGGCGTTTGTGATCTTCTTCTTCGGCGCGCTTGCGATTGTCTTCCTCGGCTTTGCGACGAGCCTTTTCATCGAGGCGAACACGCTCCTGTTCATCGCGGCGTTCACGCTCCTCTTCATCGCGGAGCTTGCGATCTTCCTCCTCTTTCTTGCGGCGCGCCTCTTCCTCACGCCGCTTGCGATCCTCTTCCTCTCTGCGCTTACGCTCATCCTCCTCACGGCGCTTGCGGTCCTCTTCTTCTTTCTTCCGGCGAGCGTTTTCCTCGCGCCGAACACGTTCCTCATCTTCGCGGCGTTTACGTTCTTCCTCTTCCCTACGCTTTCTCTCCTCTTCTTCCTGGAGCCGGCGAGCGTCTTCCTGGCGCTTTTTTTCTTCTTCCTCCTTGCGCTTGCGCTCTTCCTCCTCATTGCGCTTGCGTTCCTGTTCAAGACGCCGCCGCTCCGCCTCCGCCTTGAGCATTAGTTCCTTGACTTCTTGGCGGCGGAGATCTTCTTCCGCCCGCTTGCTCTCCTCTTCCAGGCGTTTTCGCGCAATCTCTTCTTGGTGTTTGCGTTCCTCACGCTCTTTCTCTTGGTTCCTGTGTTCTTCTTGTTTGCGCCGAACCTCTTCCTCGCGGCGCCGCAATTCCGCCGACTCTCGAACTTTGCAGTCGATATCCGCCTTAAGTCTCGCCTCTATCTCGGCGCGAGCCGCTTTCGCGGCGTTCTCCTTGGAGAGACGGTCCGCATCTAAACGAGCTTTGAGCTCCGATTCGAGTTTGGCTTGCCGTTGTGCCTCCAATTGCGCTTTTCTCTGCGCATCTTCGCGAAGTTTTCGCGCCTGGGCCTCCTCCTCTGCCAGCCGGAGGGCCTCTTTGCGCTTGCGTTGTTCGTCCTCTTCGCGCCGCTTCGTGGCCGCTGCCTCAGCCGCCTTACGCTCGGCCGAATCCCTCTGCCGCCTCTCGGTTTCCGTGCTTTGGTAGATACTTGGGCGAGAAGATGATGCGGGTCCCAGCACCGCAGTGAAGTCCAGGTCATCGACGTAATAGCTACCGGTGATAGCACCTGAGCCCAGCGCGTTATCGCTGGACGAGGAACTCACAAGCACTTTAATGTATCCCGCGTCGCTTAGCTGCGAGAGGACCTGGCGCAATGCGGCGGAATTAGTACGCGCTCGCTCCGCCAGCTCATCCAGATTCGCCTTGCCATCTACTAAGGACAGGACGCGGTATTGCTCCTTCGTGATGCGATTCGACCGGTTCTTGACCTCGAGTAGGCCCTTCCCGGTTTTGGAGAATACCGTTGTGTTATCCATTGGGTATTAGAGGCGGAAGGTCAGGGTTTTCGTTAACACTCGCCCGTTATCGGCGAGGCCCGAGGGTTCTTAAGCCGAGGGAACGAGGTGCAGTACCCAGAGAACCACAGGACGGAGTATCGGCCGCAAGCGCCCGGTGGCACCGGGGCTATCGCGCCGCCTCGATTAGCGCCTGCGACAACTGCGCCATCCAGACCGGATGGCGCGATGGGAGAAAAATTAGATCGACTTGACGATGTCTTCCACGACCTTCTTAGCGTCGCCGAAAACCATCATGGTTTTATCCAAATAGAACAAAGGATTATCCAGGCCAGCGTAACCTGCTGCCATGCTACGTTTGTTAACTAGAACAGTCCTGGCCTTGTGGGCCTCTAGGATCGGCATGCCATATATGGGGCTTCCCTTCTCATGGGCGAGCGGATTCACCACGTCGTTCGCGCCCAATACCAGCACCACGTCCGTGGTACCAAACTCGCTGTTGATGTCTTCCATCTCATGGACTTGATCGTAGGGCACCTCGGCCTCGGCCAAGAGCACGTTCATGTGCCCCGGCATGCGCCCGGCGACCGGGTGAATGGCGTACCGAACCAGCACACCCTTCTCGGTCAGTTTTTGCGCCATTTCCTTAACGGCATGCTGGGCCCGCGCCACGGCCAAACCATA
Organism: Burkholderiales bacterium; assembly: GCA_046714645.1. GTDB lineage: Bacteria > Pseudomonadota > Gammaproteobacteria > Burkholderiales > SHXO01 > SHXO01. The sequence goes on from JBKKAO010000277.1 coordinate 5,241, forward strand.
GCCGGGAACGATCATGACGGACTCGGCATTGGAAAGCAGAAAGGCGGCGTCCTCTGAGCTACCGGAACGCACGTTCTTTTGCGCACCCCCCGCGGTGCTGGCACCCTCCGCCGCACCGAAACCACCCAGAATGACGCTGAAAAAAGAGCGGTTCATGGCCTTGCACATGACGTAGGACAGGATGGCGCCCGAAGATCCCACCAACGAACCGGAAATGATCAACATGGTGTTATTAAGCGAGAACCCGATCCCCGCCGCCGCCCAACCGGAGTAGGAGTTCAGCATGGAGATCACCACCGGCATGTCCGCGCCACCGATTGGAATGATGATGAGGACACCCAAGACGAAGGCAATAACGGTCATGGCAATGAAGGGCATCCATTGAGCTTCCTTCGCGCCCAAGAAAAATGCCACGCCGGATCCGATCATCACCAGTGCAAGCAGAAGGTTGAACAGATGCTGCCCCTTGAACACAATGGGCGCCCCCGAGATCTTGCCGGAGAGTTTGCCAAAAGCGATCACTGACCCGGAGAAGGTAATGGCGCCCACGAAGGTGCCGATGAACAACTCCAAGCGATTGCCCGTGGGCAAGGGATCGGCCAAGCCGAAGGCGGTGGGGTTGTGAACCGCAGCAATGGCAATCAGTACCGCCGCCAGGCCCACCAAGGAGTGCATGGCAGCGACCAGTTCGGGCATCTGAGTCATCTGTACCCGTCTTGCTACCAAGGTGCCTATGGTGCCTCCTACGGCGATACCCAGCACGATGAGCATGACGTTCTGGGTGATGACGAAGGTTGTCACCACTGCGAGCAGCATTCCGGTCACGCCGAAGGCGTTGCCTCGCCGGGCAGTCTCGGGTCCTGACAGGCCTTTGAGCGCCAAGATGAACAGGACAGAGGCGACGAGATAAAAAAGGGCTACGCTATTGGCACTCATGGGCGGGAACCGGTTCTGATTTGTGGTGAACTAGACGGGGAGCGCGGGCGTGGCGGTTAAGGTTTCTTGGCCCCTTTGGGCTCTTTCTTCTTGAACATCTCCAGCATGCGCCGCGTCACCATGAAACCGCCGAACACATTGATGGACGCCAGCACCACGGCCACTAAACCGAGGATAGCGGCGAAATCAGTCTTCTCCGGCCCCGCCGCCAGCATGGCGCCCACGATGATGATGCCCGATATGGCATTGGTCACCGACATGAGCGGGGTGTGTAAGGCGGGCGTTACATTCCACACTACGTGGTAACCCACGATAACGGCCAGCACGAATACGGTTAGATTGACGATGGTTGGATCGAGCATCGGATTGTCCTTGAGGAGAGTCTTTCGTGGCGAAAAAATGCGCAGACTAGGCGCGCTTGACGACTTCACCGTTGATACAAATCAGGCTTCCCGCGATGATCTCGTCCTCGCGATCGAGTTTGAGTTCGCCGCTCTTGGGGTCCACAAGCAGATTAATGAAGTTGAGCAGATTGCGCGCGTAGAGCGCGCTGGCATCGGCCGCTACCAACGCGGGCAAGTTGATGATGCCCACGAGCTTGACGCCATGCTTGATCACAACCTGGTCGCGTTCGGTGAGAGGACAGTTGCCACCCTGCTCCACCGCCATGTCGATGATGACGGAGCCAGGCTTCATCACTTTAACGGTGTCTTCCTTCAGCAGGACCGGCGCGGGGCGGCCAGGAATCAACGCCGTGGTAATGATGATGTCCGCTTGCTTCGCACGCTCGTGCACGAGTTCGGCTTGGCGGCGCATCCACTCCGCGGGCATGGGACGCGCATAGCCACCCACCCCCTGCGCGATCTCGCGTTCTTCATCGGTTAGGAAAGGCACGTCGAGAAATTTAGCCCCCAGGCTTTCCACCTGTTCTTTGACCGCCGGGCGTACATCGGAGGCTTCTATCACTGCGCCCAAGCGCTTGGCCGTGGCGATGGCCTGCAACCCCGCGACACCCGCGCCCAAGATCATCACGCGCGCGGCCTTCACCGTGCCGGCCGCGGTCATGAGCATGGGCATGAAGCGCTGGTACTCGTTGGCGGCCACCAACACCGCCTTGTAGCCCGCGATGTTGGCTTGCGAGGACAAGACATCCATGGCCTGCGCGCGCGTGGTGCGGGGAAGCCATTCCATCGAGAACGCCGTCAATCCCGCCTGCGCCATCCCTTGAACACCTTGCGCATCGAAGGGATTGAGCAGGCCCGCCAAAATGGCTCCGCGCTTGAACTGGCCCAATTCGCTGGCCTCCGGCGCGCGCACCTTGAGGACAATGTCGGATCGCGAATAGATCTCGGCAGCGCTGCCGGCGAGGGACGCGCCCGAGGCGGCGTATTCAGCGTCGATAAAGGACGCGCGCGCTCCCGCGCTTGCTTGTATGACGAGCTTGTGTTTTCCGCTGGCGGTGAGTTTCTTGACCGTCTCTGGTGTAGCGGCCACGCGCGTTTCACTGGCGCGAATTTCGGCCGGGATTCCGATTTGCACTGTGATTATCTCCCTAGCTTCACGGCCTCCGTACCGAACTCGTATTTCGTAGGGAGGCAAAAAGGCGCGAATTATATATGAGAACCTCGCCGCCCCCGTGGTTGCATTCTCCCGCGCCACCATTCTATTGGCATGATGAGCATTACATCAGGCACGCTCCCGCTATAATTTTCCATGGCCGCCATGCACTCACCTATTCGCCCGCTTCCGGACCTGCTCATCAATCAAATCGCCGCGGGCGAGGTGGTGGATCGTCCCGCCTCCGCCTTGAAGGAGCTTCTGGAAAACAGCCTCGACGCGGCCGCCCGCTACATCGAGGTGGAACTGGCCGGTGGCGGTGTGCGCTTGATCTGCGTGTCCGACGACGGGCAAGGCATGGACCGAGAAGACTTGCCCCTGGCATTGGCCCGGCACGCCACCAGCAAGATCGCGACGTTAGATGATCTCGAACACGTTGGCAGCCTGGGTTTTCGTGGCGAAGCGCTCGCCAGCATCGCCGCCATTTCGGATGTGACCCTGGGCTCGCGGCGAGCGCAAGCCGGCCATGCGTGGCAACTCAATGCCTCCAATGGCGTCGTAGGCGAGCTTGTGCCTGCGGCACTCAATGCGGGGACCCGCGTTGAGTGCCGCGACCTCTATCACAACACCCCCGCGCGCCGAAAATTCCTGCGCAGCGAGGCGACGGAATTCGCGCACTGCGATGAGGCCTTCAAGCGCATCGCGCTGTCTCACCATGAGATTGGTTTTCGCCTTCAGCACAACGGGCGCGTCCAACGGAGCCTACCCTGCCACACCTTGCAAGATAGGATAGAGGCCATTCTCGGCGAGGAGTTCTGCCGCGCGTGTCTCCCTATTCAAGAGGGCATTCAAGGCCTGCAACTGGAAGGCGCCATCGGTTCGCCCGCTGCCAGCCGCGGAGACCGCGATTATCAGTATCTGTTCGTCAACGGGCGATTCGTGCGAGACCGCGTCATCGCCCATGCGGTGAAGGAAGCCTACCGCGACGTGCTACATCACGAGCGTCATCCATCCTACGTGCTGTTTCTGAGCGTGGACCCCCGCAAGGTGGACGTGAACGTGCATCCCAGTAAGAGCGAGGTGCGCTTTCGCGAGTCCCAGGCCATCCATCAGTTCGTCACGCGCGCGCTGGCCAAGGCGCTGGCACAAACTAAGGCGGGTCTCGCGGTGCCAGTGGCGCCACAAGTGTCCGAGACCATTCCACCGGCGTATTTCGATCGAATGAGCGCCATGCCCTCGGCGCAGCCGCCCTTGGGGTTAAGCTCTCCCAAGGCCGGGTTCTATGAGAAGCTCTTTTCGGAACCCAAGGCCGCCACCATGGAACCGGCTGGCGAGGCACCGCTGGGATTTGCCATTGGCCAACTGCGCGGCGTCTATGTGCTCGCGCAAAACTACCAAGGTGTGGTCATCGTGGACATGCATGCCGCCCATGAGCGCATCGTCTACGAGAAACTCAAGACCGCCTTAGACCAACGGGCGGTGCCCACGCAACGGCTCCTGATTCCCGTGACCTTCTTATCCACCCCCGCGGAACACTGCGTGGTGGAGGAGCACGCGGATCTCCTCTTGGAGCTTGGCTTCGAGACCGCCGTGCTGGGACCCAATAGCCTAGCGGTGCGCTCCGTCCCGGCGCCCCTGAAGGACGCGGATCCCATGGAACTTGCCCGGGCGGTGCTCAGGGACATCGCGGAGTTTGGCGCCACGCAGGTGCTCCATGCCCATCGCGACCGGCTGCTTGCCACCATGGCCTGTCATGGCGCGGTTCGCGCCCATCGCGCACTGACGATTATCGAGATGAACGCGTTGCTGCGCGAGATGGAACAAACGGAGCGCTCGGGCCAGTGTAATCACGGCCGCCCAACCTGGACCCAAATTTCCATGACGGAGCTCGATCGCCTATTTCTGCGCGGCCGGTAGACACTCGCATTTCGATACCCTCGTCGCGGCTCCCCGCTGGCATCTTGCTTATGGGCCCCACGGCCACCGGCAAAACCGATCTGGCCATGGAGATCGCGGAGCAGTTTCCCGTGGAGATCATCAGCGTGGATTCCGCGCAGATCTACCGCCACATGGACGTGGGAACCGCTAAACCGGAGCTGTGGATGCGGGCAAGAGTTCCCCACCATTTGATCGACATACTCGACCCCACGGAACCGTATTCCGCGGGACTATTCCGTGCCGGTGCCTTAGCCTTGATGAATGCCATCACCGAACGTGGCCGCATCCCGCTGCTGGTGGGCGGCACTATGCTCTACTTCAACGCGCTTCGACATGGCCTTAACGATCTGCCCGCCGCTAATCAGGACGTTCGGCGCCAATTGGACCAGCGCGCCCGCGTCGAAGGCTGGCCCGCGTTGCACGCGGAGTTGGCTAAGGTGGATCCGGTGGCGGCCGCACGCATCAACGCGCACGACGCCCAGAGAATTCAGCGCGCAATGGAAATTTTCCACCTGACCGGCAGCCCGCTGTCCGCCCATCTCGCACGGGAACGGCCAACCTTCGGCAGTCATCGTCTAGTGGCCTTGGCCTTGATGCCGCAGGATCGCCGCCGCCTACACGAGCGTATCGAGCTCCGTTTTGACGCTATGTTGACCCAAGGACTGGTGGAGGAGCTTGCGGCGCTACGGCAACGCTTCGCGCTGCACGAAGGGCTCAATTCCATGCGCTGCGTGGGCTACCGGCAAGCCTGGGAGCACTTGGCGGGAAACACCCCCAAGGAGGTATTCCGCGAGAAGGGCATCGCCGCCACGCGGCAGTTAGCCAAACGGCAAATCACGTGGCTACGTTCCATGCCGGATGTGACCTATTTGGATCCCTTCCATGCCCAGCTCGCTCATCACG
>JBKKAO010000278.1:0-3103 GCA_046714645.1 Burkholderiales bacterium
AGCAAATACGGTGTGCGCTCTTCGGCAGGCAATCCGGCCCGTGCGATGACGGCTCGAATTTTTTCCCCGGTTTGCTCCGCAGTGTCCGAGATCCCGATCTCACAGATCGCTCACGCAAAAGGCGGCGGAATTCGTAGAGCAAGCGCGATTTGCCCAATCCTGGCTCACCCACGATCCCAACCACCTGGGCCTGGCCGCGCTCGGCCTCCTCCAAGGCTTCTCGCAGGATGTTGAGATCCCGATCGCGCCCCACGAAGGGACTCATCACGCGGTCTTCATCCAGTCTCGAGCGCCGCTGGCCCAACGCGAGGACTTCGAAGGCGGCAACCGGATCGCTCTTTCCCTTGACGATGAGTGGCGCGAGTGCCCGGTCGGTGACGTAACCATGCACCAGCCGCCGCGTCGTCTCGCTCATCAGAACCTGTCCCGGCTGCGCGTGCTGCTGCAAGCGCGCCGCCATGTTGGTCGTGGCACCCACGGCGGTGTAGTCCATGCGCAGGTTGTCGCCGATCTTGCCCACCACCACCGGACCGGTGTTGATTCCCATGCGCACCACGATACCCTCGGCGCTGTCCGAGAAGACCGTTCGCATACCGAGCGCGGACAACACCGCTCGCCGCGCGTGATCCTCGTGCGCCACCGGAGCACCGAACAGCGCCATGAAACCATCACCCAGGAACTGATTGACGGTACCTTCGTAACGATGCACTTCTGCGAGCGCCAACTCGAAGAACCGGTTCAACACGCCGTGCATCGCTTCCGCCCCCACCTTCGCCGCTAGCGGCGTGGAATTCGCGATGTCGCAGAACAATACCGTCACCTGCTTCCTCTCGCCCTCCAAGGCGCTCTTGGAGGTGAGGATCTTCTCCGCCAGATGCTTAGGTGTGTAGTGTCCGGGCGAGGCAAGGTGCTCTGGCGCGGCCACTGGATGCGCGCATTGCGGACAAAACTTCGCGGTCTCCGGCAGCGGGCCGCCGCAGCTTGCGCAAGCCTTCGGCAACGCCGTCGCGCACTCCTGGCAGAACTTCGCCGTAGGTTGATTTTCGTGCTGGCAATTGGGACAGCGCATAGCCCTTTCTATCACGGCAGCGCGCCTTATAGCGGGAGAACCCTGATTCGGCTTCGGGTTTCCTCGACAACCACCAAAGCGCCCCGCGACAATTCTTCTTCATATCTGCGCAGTGTTGTCGCGATAACGGCCGAAGTGCCTTCCGGCAGTATGCGCTGTCCGCGAACTTGCACCACGCTAGGCCCGGCAGCGTGGGTTAACGCGAGCATGGCTCCAAAATCGAGGTCATGCGTAAATACAACGTGACGATGTGCAAGCGCCCATGCCATGATCACCGCATCTGGTGCGCGTGGATCACCCACCGAGGACCAGTGAACAGCATCCCAACCATATTGTTTCAACGCGAGGACCCATTCCGGCGATAGATTCATGTCCACGAGCACCTTGAGGCTCATGCGATGACCAATGGTTCTTCGCGTTCCTCCAATCTCCATGCGGCGTAGGCCAAAACCGCGTCGATATCTTCTGGTTCCAGGTAGGGATAGGCCTGCAGGATTCGCTCTCGAGATTGCCCCGTCGCGAGCAAGCCGAGAACTGTTCCTACGGTCACGCGCAAGCCTCGAATACAAGGCTTACCGCCCATTACCGCCGTATTGTGAGTAATACGATCAAATCGCATGAGAATCTCCGAGAGGCCTAGTCTGGATTTGCTGCTCGCAGCTCGTGGTATTGAGGAACCGTACCTCGATATTCGCGAAGGTTAAGAGATCGTACATCAAGTCTAACTAACCTCCGGTTCAACGCTCCATTTTGCGCCTTTTACAGCTCGAACCGTACCCATATCGCGTGCAAAGTTTCATGCCAGCAGAGCGGGCAGTGCATGAACGACTCGGTTATGTGGGCGGCAGCGCGCTCGGTTCGGCCTGCACTCGCTCGGGCTCGGTGAGCGTGCCTAATCGCTCGAAGATTTCGAGTGCGCGCGTGAGGTAATGGCGCGCGTCATCAACACGGCCAAGTCGCCGAAGGAGACGTCCGTAACCGGCGTAGGTGAGCGCCAGTTCGTTCTGAGCTTCGATCTTACGCAAAATGCCGATGCTCGTCTCGAAGCGAGATGCCGCCTCGTCCATCTTGGATGAGCCGGTGCTCAGGGCAATTTCTCCCATAATCCTGTGCGCCAGGGCGACATGGAAGCGCATGCCCGAACGGGTCGCGATTTCGAGCATCTCTTCGCTTGCTCGTTGCGCCGCTTCATATTGAGCACCAAGGCAGTACGCTTCGACAAGAGGCGGGGTTTGAAAAAGCTCGGCACCAATGAAGCGCGCCTCTCGAGACATCGAAACGATGCCGGCCAGATGTTCCACTGCCTTGAGGGGTTCGCCACCACGCGACCAAGCCCAGGCGAGAATACTTTGAGTCCACGCTTTGTCCGCGGGGGTAGGGGCTTTTTCCACCGCCATCTGGCCGGTCTGGAGGCCTGGGTCCAGCGCGCCTCGCGAGATGTGCCCCCACGTCAGTATCTACGCAGCGAAGGAGATGCTGCCATCATCCGAAAACTACTTCGCCATCTCGATGTTTTCCTGCGCGACCTCGATCGCGCACTGCCACCGGCCAAACCAGGAGTTGGCCAACGCCTCCCCTCCTACTGCGTAGACGTACCAGCGAAGATTAAAGCCTCGCTCAAGGCAACGTCGCGCGTCCTGCGCCAGACGTAGTACCTCGGCGTAATTACCTTTAGACAGCTCATCCCACATCCACCATGGAGTGATGCGCCGCGCCCTCCCAATCTTCGCCGAATTCGCACAGCCCGACTCCACGCATGTGTGTCTCAATGGCCTGATCGAATTGACCGAAGAACCACTGACAATGGCCAAGGCTTGCATAAAAACGCCCCAACAATGCCCGATCGTTCAGACCCACCTGGCGCCGCATTCGCCGCAGAACTTTAACCTCTGCTGGATTATCGTGGTAAACCGGCGATACGGTCTTAGTCACGCCGTTTAACGAGACCGAGCGCGCGGTGGAAATGATCGAGCGCCATGCGAAGGACCTTGCCGCCGTCATCATCGAACCCCTTCAACGCGTGTTGCGGCCCGA
>JBKKAO010000279.1:0-2531 GCA_046714645.1 Burkholderiales bacterium
GTGCTGTGGTCGGCGGATTCCGTGCGTTCCAATTGGGTAAAGACCGAAGCGGCGGAAGGATCCGCACGGGGCATCCTGGTGCCCGCGATGGTTGCCGAAGTCGCGCCCCCCATCGAGTTCAAGCGCATACAGTCGGCTAACCTTGCAAACTGGGACGGCGATGAGTCCCACGGCGAGTACCGCAATCTACTCGATTCCGTGGATCGCTTGATGAAGCAAGCCCCGCGTGCGGTCAGTAGCGTTGATTCCGGAGTAAGCCCCTATCGATCCCCGGCGAGCTCCGGGGGATCGAAGCTGAGGGCGTTCAAGACTTTTGCTTTGGGCGCGCTGTTCGCGCTGGTATTGGCCGGCGGGTGGTGGGCCTACACAAGATTGAAGATGGACACGCCCTCGGCGAGCGAAGCCGCACCTTCTCCTGTGTCGTTGAACACTACGGACTCCCTTAACCCGGCGCCCGGCAAGCCGCCGGCTAGCGGTGCAGCAGGCACTCCTAAAACTCCACGAGGGCGAGTCAATCTGCTACTGGAGGAGAACGGAGGCCAGGTGCTGGTAGCGTCCACGGAAAAGTGGAAACTTCTGAAAGAACGCTACGTCCTGGGTAGTTCGGTGAGAAAGTAACAGTCGTACAAGAACGTGGCGTGGATGCCGTGTCCCCTGTAACTTCCCCGGCACACTCAAGCCAAACCAATGGAGTCACATCACGATGCAAGGATTTAAGCTTGTCCTGCTTTGGGCTGCGCTTTGCGTTGCACAGCGGGCAGATGCCCAAGAAGCAGCGCTGGACTGTGTCCGGCCAGAGAGTTGGGCGGAACAGATGGTTTGTTCGGACGATGAGTTGACGGAAATCCGTGTGCGCTTACACCAGGCCTATGAGGACCGGCGAAGGCTACTCGACAACGGCGCCCACGCGGACCTGGTGAGCTACCAGAGGGGCTGGCTGCGTGGCCGAGAAGAGTGTCGCGCGCCGGGCGACGCGGGCTCAGCGATCCGGTGCCTCAAAGATCTGTATGGAACGAGGCTGGCTCAGTTGACTAGTGCCACCGAAACGCGGCCTGCCGTTCCAATTAACCCAGATCCGACCCTCATCGCTTGCCGCGGCGATGAGCCTTCGTGGTCCATGGAGTTGGGTGCCAGCTCTGCAAGGCTGCGCTTTGGGCCGGGTAGTACCCAGGCGCTGTCCGGGCGCCTTAGCGTCCTGAAGGAAACCTATGCGTGGCGTGGCGCGGGGACGCCGGGAAGCGCGGAAGTCATGGCCATCGTGCTGGAAAGCGCTTGTACCTTGGGTGGAAATCGCACGCGTTTTCCCCTGCTTGCGCGCGTCTCATTGCCGGATGGAAATCTGTTAGGCGGTTGCTGCCAGCGCACGCCCGTGGCGGCTCTGCGTGAACCTCCGCGCGCGAATACGGGGGGCTCTTCGGTGGCTGGCGAAGCGCTCGGCCCCCTCCTGGCCGCCGGCACCAAGGTTAGGCTGCGCGACGTGGACGGTTCCACGGTGCCGCTTCGCAAGAGTGCGCGTATCAGTTCGGGAAACATTTTAACGAAAGTAAAGGCGGGACTGATCGCGATCGTCGAGCAAGCCACGGCGAAGGAGGGCATGAATTGGTATTTCATCGCTTTTCCCCGTGGTGATCTGAAAGGTTGGGTGATGGGGGAATTGGTGGAACCTCAGGATGGCGCGCAAGCCTCCATCGCTTCATCGGCCGCCGCTCAACCCGGCGAGCCATGGTCGCGAACCGCCCCCCGTACCCTAGCATCTTCGGAACCATCACCCGTCTCACCAAGCGCCGTGGTGAGCGAGAGGTGGGCGCCACTACGCGGCGAATGGTGGCGTAGCGTACTAAACTATCTGACCGTGATCGATGCCTGTATCCAGAAAACGCGGACACGCACGGCGAGAGTCGTAAAATTGGAGGCAAGCAACGATGGCCTGGAAGTGTTCCTAAGAGATTCGCTGAATCAGCGCATCTCCTGTTACGTGCAACCGGGGGAGCCTGTCGAGGCTCGCGCCGTGGACGTGAACGAGCCCTTTCCGTCTTCTTCTGGGCCTATTTTTACCCGGGCGCCTGGCAATCCGCCAAACGTGTCTTGTTATCGCAATCAACGCGTGATGGATCCCCAAACGAGATCTCCCGCGGGCTGGTTGTCCTATTTGAAACCTGGAAAGCGCTGCCGGTGATATGAGCGAATCCCTGGATCAAGCGGCCCGGTTTATCGCCGAGCATCGATTGGCGCTCCGCCCCTTGCCCTCGCTTACCGCATCGATGCGCCCGTCAGACGAGGCCACCGCCTATGCGGTACAAGAGCGTTTGCATAATTTCTTGAGAACGCGCGGCCTGGGCGTAATCGCCGGGTAATCCGTGCGCGGGCGGGGTGTTCTCCTCTACCGTGCATCACCGCAAAGCGACGTTTGCCCATGGTGATTACCTGCGCGCGGGCGTGGAGTGCGAGATCGTTGTCTGGCTGGGCGCGGATTTGCCCGCCTCGCTCGCTCCTTTCGACCGGGAGAAGGTCGCGGCAGCGGTAGGTGCATG
>JBKKAO010000280.1:0-2995 GCA_046714645.1 Burkholderiales bacterium
TCTTCCATTCGCGCAGCCGAGATAACCCGCTCCGGCCGCAAAAAACTCAGCCACTGGTTGCGAGAGCCATCTTGAATGAGCGTGATTTCAGTCCGAACTGCTAAGTGAACGGTGTTGAGCCTAAGCCGGCGGAGCCGGAACCAAATTGGTCGTCGTTCTGCCGCCAAACTTCATGTTACGAACAAGGGGGCACTCCCTTGTTTATCCCCCAGAAAGGAACAAGGGGTGTCCCCCTTGTATATCCCCCGAAGAGAGCTTCGTTGCATCAAATTCTTCTCCAAATCCGTCAACAGTTGACCCATAAGGGACTAAGTTGCGAGCTTCGCTAGAAGCTTGTCGTGTACGCCGCCAAATCCTCTATTGCTCAAGACGAGAATCTGATCCCCTGCGTGGGCCGTCTTGGCGATGGCCTCCACAAGCGAATTGAGATCAGAAAAACATTGAGCTTTGGCGCCCAGAGGCGCCAAAGCTCCAGCCACATCCCAGTCGATTCCGCCGGTATAACAAAAAACCGAGTCGGCATCCTTCAAACTCCCCGGCAACGCATCTTTCATCACCCCGAGCTTCATGGTGTTGGAGCGCGGTTCCAGCACCGCGAGGATACGTTGCTTGCCCACGCGTGCACGCAATCCTGCGACGGTGGTTTCGATAGCGGTGGGATGATGGGCGAAATCATCATAGACGGTGACACCGCGCACGGTTCCTTTGATCTCCATCCTGCGCTTGACGTTTTTAAAGCGAGACAATGCCTTGATGGCTTTCTCCGCGGGAACGCCGGCATGACGGGCAGCGCCGATAGCCGCCAGCGCGTTTTGCGTGTTGTGCTCGCCGAGCAAGTCCCAGTGCACAGCGCCCACAGGTTGCGCTCCGAAATTCACGTCGAAGCCGTCTTTGTGGGCTTTCGGTGCGTGCCAACCTTCTCCGCTGCCGAGGTATTCGACGGGCGTCCAGCACCCGCGCTCGATGACGCGCTTCATGCTGGCTTCGTGACCATTGGCGAGCACGAGGCCGTTGGCGGGAACGGTACGCAAGAGATGATGAAACTGGGTTTCGATGGCGGCCAAGTCTGGGAAGATATCGGCGTGGTCGTATTCCAGGTTGTTGAGGACCGCTGTGCGAGGATGGTAGTGCACAAACTTGGAGCGCTTGTCGAAGAAAGCGGTGTCGTACTCGTCGGCTTCGATCGCAAAAAAGGGCGATTCGGTCACGCGCGCGGACAGGCCGAAGTTCACCGGTACGCCACCGATCAAGAACCCGGGATTGAGTCCAGCGTCTTCCAATATCCATGCGAGCATTGACGTCGCAGTGGTTTTACCATGGGTCCCCGCCACCGCCAGCACCCATTTTTCTCGCAGAACCTGCTCGTATAACCATTGCGGCCCGGAAATGAATAGCAAGCGCTGAATGAGGATTTCTTCCATCAGCGTGTTGCCGCGCGACACGACGTTTCCGATGACAAAGAGATCCGGCTTGAGTTTGATCTGATCCGTGCCCCAGCCCTGAATCAACTCGATACCTTGTGCTTCGAGTTGCGTGCTCATGGGCGGATAGACATTGGCGTCACAGCCCGTCACGCGGTGACCCGCCTGTTTCGCGATGACTGCGATGCCCCCCATAAAGGTACCGCAGATGCCGAGGATGTGTATGTGCATAGTTAGTATGGAAAGAAATGAGCCAGCGCATTCGCGGCGACACGAGCCCCCCACTCCTGAAGGAAATGCCCCGCATCCGAAACCCGCATGGGTGCTGGGCAACCACGAATATCGCGCTGCAGCGCCTCCATCACCGGAACCCCGAGCACGGGATCCTTTTCGCCGACGGCCATAAAACTCGATCCGCGCCACTCGTTGCGCAGATAGTCGCGCGCACGGCGAGACAGCTCAGCACCGGGCGCATCCGGCCCGTCGGGCACTAGATTGGGGAAGCGGCGTACGCCCGCCTTGTAGCGGGCATCGGGGAATGGCGCGTCGTAGGCCGCGCGCTCCGCTTCGGTGAGATGAGGACAACTGCGGCCCAGCAATTTCCCCACTTCCATATCCGGATGGGCATTGGCCCATGCACGCCAATCGAGAAAACCTTCTGTGAGCGGGATGTCTCCGGTGGCGAGCGCGGTGTTCATGACGAGCAGGCGGGTGACGCGCTCCGGCATGTCCATGGGCAAGGTAAGTCCGAGAAGACCGCCCCAATCTTGGCAGACGATGCAGATTTCCTTGAGATCGAGCGCTTTGATAAGGGCTGTGAGCGTGCCGCGATGAAACTCGAAGGTGTAGACGCCCTCATCCGCGGGCTTGTCGGAGCGCCCGAAACCGAAGAGGTCCGGCGCCACCACCCGGTGCCCCGCTTGAGCGAACACCGGGATCATTCTGCGATACAAATAACTCCAGGTAGGCTGGCCATGCAAGCAGAGGAAGACGACATCAGCATTGGGCGCGCCTTCATCGACGTAATGAAGCCGCATCTCTTGTCCAAATAATTCGGCGTAATGAGGTGTGTAGCCGAAGCCAGCAAGATGCTCGAAGCGGCTCTCGGGAGTGCGCAGGTATTCCATAGTCATTCGATTCTACAAGAGGCGGCTCAAGTCGCCGGACGTAAAACCCACCAGGGGTTCGCTTAAGCCCTTGGCCAAGGCGATGACTTTGAACAACTCACCCATCTCGGCAGGGCTGAGTAGCTTCTGCACGGGGGCGATGAGCTTGGCGTAGTCCGTGGTGTTGGGATCGGTGCGCGCCAACATTTCCGTGATGCCCCCGTTCGCGAGAAAGCGCGCCTGCGTGGTGTATCCCATTGAAGTCAAGCCCGCCTCCACGCCGGCGTACGCAATGGCGCTGAAATCGACATGCGCGGTAATGTCCTGCAACCCTGGGTGAAAAAAAGGATCGTCGTGAGCGCGATGGCGGTAGTGACACATCAGCGTGCCCTGACTGCGCTGCGGATGGTAGTACTCCCTGGCACCGAAGCCGTAGTCGGTGAACAGCATCAATCCGCGCGCTAGCCG
>JBKKAO010000281.1:0-2771 GCA_046714645.1 Burkholderiales bacterium
TTACGAGGCCGCACAACAGGTGCGCGTGATGAGTGAACTACTGCCCCGCGTGCTAACGCTCGCCGGCGCGGCGGCCAGCGCCAACATCAATCTGACCATGGATGCCGAGGAGAGCGACCGGCTCGAACTCTCTCTAGAGGTGCTGGAAGCCGTGGCGGGTCATGCCGCACAGGAATTTCCCCACTGGCGCGGCCTCGGTGTGGCCATACAAGCTTATCAAACACGCGCTCAAGAAGTCGTGAGCGAAGTCGCGCGACTGGCGCGCAAGCACAATTCCCGATTCATGGTGCGCTTGGTCAAGGGCGCCTATTGGGACGGCGAGATCAAACGGGCTCAGGAACTAGGGTTGGAGGGCTATCCCGTCTTCACCCATAAGCACCACACCGATGTGGCATACCTGGCCTGCGCACGTGCACTGATGCTGGAAAAGGAGGTCATCTATCCACAGTTCGCCACTCACAACGCCGGAACCATCGCGGCCATCCTGCAACTATCGCGCGCGCTCGACGCACCTTACGAGCTGCAACGCCTGCACGGCATGGGCGAAGGGATTTATCGTGAAGTGCTACGCGATGAATCCAAACTATCCCTACGTACCTACGCGCCCGTGGGCGAGCATCGCGACCTGCTCGCCTACCTGGTTCGCCGGTTGTTGGAGAACGGTGCCAACTCATCCTTTGTGCATCAGTTATCCGACGAATCGCTTAGCGTGGATGCCCTGCTCGCCTCCCCTCTGTACGCTGCGCACGCGCCGGGACAACCTTTGCCGCGCGGGCTCTACGCAGAGCGTCCAAACTCTCTAGGTCTCGACCTGTCCTGTGCGGAGCATCGTCATCCCTTATTTGATGCCCTCAGCGCAGTGCAACTACCCCATGTGATGGTGTCCACGGCTAAACAAGCACAATCCGCCATGCGATCGTTGTACGCGGCCTGGCCGGAATGGAGCGCCACACCACTGGGAGAACGAACGGATGTGCTACGCCGCGCCGCCGGTGAGCTAGAGAAACGGTTCGGCCATTTCACCGCGCTTCTGGTCGCGGAGGGACGCAAGACCTTACCCGATGCGATATCCGAAGTGCGCGAGGCCATCGATTTCTGCCGCTATTACGCTATGGAGGCCACGCGGGCGCTCCAGTCCGAGGCTCTGCCGGGACCTACGGGGGAAAGCAACGAGTTGCGGCTCCGCGGACGCGGGGTCTTTGTGTGCATCTCCCCATGGAACTTTCCGCTGGCCATCTTTGCCGGACAGGTGGTGGCCGCGCTGGTGGCGGGCAATACCGTGGCAGCCAAGCCTGCGGAGCAAACGCCTGCGGCCGCGGACGCCTTCGTCGCGCTATTACACAATGCAGGTGTACGGCAAGACGCGCTGATCATGGTGCATGGTTCCGGCGAAATCGCGGGAGCAGCCTTGGTCGCCCATGAACACTGTGCCGGGGTGTGTTTTACCGGCTCGGTGCCGGTGGCCAAGCTGATTCAGCGCGCGCTGGCTTCCAAGGCGGGACCCATCGTTCCCCTCATCGCCGAAACCGGAGGGCTCAACGCGATGATCGTCGATTCCACCGCGCTTGCCGAACAAGTGGTGGATGCGGTCGTGCAGTCGGCCTTCCGTTCCGCCGGACAGCGCTGCTCGGCCCTGAGACTGTTGTGCTTGCACGAGAGCATCGCCGAGGCAGTGATCACCATGCTGGCGGGCGCCATGCAACAACTGGTGGTGGGTGATCCGCGCGAGTGGTCTACGGATGTGGGCCCAGTCATCGACGCCGAAGCCCACTCGAACCTCCGGAGCCATATCGATCGCTTGCAACGCGAAGCCCGCTTGGTGGGCAGCACACCCATGGCACAAGCCTATAGCGCCACCCACATCATGCCCGTTGCCTACGAGATTGCACGTGTCTCGGACTTAGAGGAAGAGATCTTCGGCCCCGTGCTTCACATCGTTCGATGGCGAGGCGGAATCGATGAACTTATCGATGAAATCAACGCGCTGGGATATGGGCTCACGCTGGGAATCCAAACCCGAATCGATAGCCGCGCCCAACACATCGCGCAGAGAGTTCGTGCAGGCAACGTTTACGTGAACCGAAATATGATTGGCGCCGTAGTGGGCGTGCAGCCCTTCGGCGGCGAGGGCTTGAGTGGCACGGGTCCCAAGGCCGGTGGGCCACACTATCTGCCACGCTTTTGCGCTGAACAAACGGTGACCATCAACACCGCCGCGGCGGGGGGCAACGCCGGGCTGCTAGCCGCACCAATAGGCGACAAACCGCGCTAGATGCGGTGAGTGATGAACTTCCACTCAGCACTCGTCACCGGCGTGATGGACAGGCGGTTTCCTCGCTGCAACACGCGCATGCCGGACAGCGCAACCAAGGTTCTCATCTCTGAGAGACTGAGGAGGCGGGTTTTACGAAGGAAAGTTACGTCCACATGCAGCCAGCGTGGATTGCCTCGCGCCGATTTGGGATCGTAGTATTCACTGGCGGGATCGAACTGCGTCTCGTCGGGATAGGCGAGGCGGCTGACCTTCATGATGCCCGCGATACCCGGTTCCGGACAACTGGAGTTGTAGAAGAAGGCCTCATCTCCTAGCCGCATCTCATCGCGCATGAAATTACGCGCCTGATAGTTGCGGATTCCGGTCCAGGGCGCGGTTCTCTTCCTTGCCGCCGCGAGATCCTCAATGCTGAACTCGTCGGGCTCGGATTTCATTAGCCAGTAGTTCATATACACAAGTCCAGGGATCTCGGCGTTTGATCGTGAGGCCCGAAATG
>JBKKAO010000282.1:0-11840 GCA_046714645.1 Burkholderiales bacterium
CTATGAAACCCTGAGTGCCTTACGCCGAGGCACCTCTCCCGAAGAACTGGTCGGGGTGGCCTCGGACGAGAGGATGAAGAAGCTGATGCGCAACGACGATTACCTGCGATGGAGTAAGCAGTTCTTGTAGGGACTGCCTCAGGTACGATAAAAAAAGGAGAAACGGTGACCATCGCGAATTGGTGCATGTTGCTGGCAGTGGTGCTCCCTATCGCTTGGAGCGTGCTGAGCAAGACTCAGCGTAGCTATGACAACCGCGAACCGCGCGCCTACGAAGAGCGGCTCAGCGGATGGCGATTGCGTGCGCATTGGATTCATCTGAACTCCATCGAATCCTTCGTGCCTTTCGCCGCCGGAGTTTTGGTCGCACAACAGGCCGGAGGCATTCGGGGTTTGATCGACCTGTTGGCGGTCGCCTTCATCGCCTTTCGGATAGTCTACGGATTTGCTATCTCGCGGACTCGGGAGCGCTGCGCACACTGGTATATAGCCTCGGATTGGGTTGCGTCCTAGGATTATTTCTATTGGCGGCCTTCTAAATCTCGCGCCAATCGTTCGAACGAATACAAGAGGACAGCGCACCATGCCATTCGAGGAGATCCTCTACGAGGAAGACGGCCCCATCGGGACCCTCACGCTTAACCGTCCCGAGGACGGCAATATGTTCACCGCCAAGATGTGTCATGAGATTCGTGATTGCATCAACGACATTCGCCGCGAGACGCGCACGCGAGTGGTCGTGATCACGGGCGCGGGAAACAAGTTCTTCTGCATCGGTGGGCGCAAGCAAGGCATGGAGGACACGCTGCTCTACGCCGGCGTGCTACCCACGTTGGACATGTATGAGAGCATCGACCGCTTGCAAAAGCCGGTCATCGCTTCGGTGAACGGGTTCGCCGTGGGCGGAGGCAACGTGCTGCAAATGGTGTGCGATCTCACCATCGCCAAGGAGAGCGCGGTGTTCCGCCAGGTAGGTACGATGATGGGAAGTTTCGATGCCGGTTACGGGACTTGGTATCTGGAGGACTTGGTGGGAAAGAAACGCGCAAAGGATATTTGGTACCGCAATCCGCGCATCTCGTCGAAGGAAGCGCTGGACATGGGATTGATCAACAAGGTGGTGCCCGACGCGGAGTTAAAGACAGCGACTCGTACCTACGCGTTGGAAGTAGCGGATCGCGGCGCGTTTGCGCTGGCCTCCGTCAAAGCGGCTTTCAATGCCCGGCACGGCGGGGTGAGCGGGCTTTCGCGCATGGCCCATGATTTGTTGTTGCGCGGCTACCTGCAGAGCGACGAATCTCATGAGTTGTCCGCCGCATTCGCCGAGAAGCGCAAGCCCGATCCGGATAAGTTCGGGCGCTGAAGTCTCAATCCATGCAACACATTCTTACCCTGCATACACCCAGCGCCGCGCGCGAGTACTACCGCACCGGTGTGTGGGGGACCGACACGCTTTACACTTTGTTGAGCAAGCATGCACGCCAGCGTGGTGACGCCTTCGCTTTGAGGGATGCGGCGCATCGCCTGACCTGGGAGCAACTTCTAGTCTGGGTGGATGCCGTGGCCCATGATTTGGACCATGCGGGCGTTCGTCCCGGTGAGCGGGTATCGGTGTGGTTGCCCAGCCGGGTGGAGGGCATGATCGTATTGCTGGCCTGCTCGCGTAACGGCTATATGTGCAATCCCTCCTTGCATCAGAACTATACGGTGGGCGAGATCGTCACCTTGCTCACGCGCATTCAAGCTCGTGCGCTCTTCGCACAAGTGGGTTATGGCGCCGATGCCAAGCGATGCAACGTGTTCGAGCAGCTGAGAGAGGTTGCATCACTGAAGCGTGTGTACGCGCTGCCCAACGGCGTGCCAGGTGCCCACGTTTTTCCGGCCGCCAAGCCTGTGACGGCGCCGCGCCCGCCAGATCCCGATCCGGACAAGGTGATCTATTTGGCCTTTACCTCCGGTACGACGGGTAGCCCCAAGGGCGTGATGCACAGCGACAATACCTTGCTGGCCAACGGGCGCGCCATGGTGCGCGACTGGCATCATGACGAGCGCACCGTGTTGTTGTCCTTGAGCCCTTCCAGCCATCACATCGCCACGGTCGCCTTGGAGCAAGCTTTGGTCGCGGGATTCGAGTTGGTGTTGAATGATCCCGCGGTGGGAAAACCGGCCATCGATTGGATCGAGGAATCGGACGCCACCTACGTGATGGGCGTGCCCACCCACGCCATCGATCTTCTCGCCGCCATGCGAGCCCGCCATCAGGACACGCTTGGACGAGTGTCGGTGTTTTATATGGCGGGCGCGCCCATCCCCAAGGAGATTGCCCAGCGCTTCTTGAACATCGGCATCACGCCTCAGAACATCTATGGTATGACGGAGAATGGATCCCATCAGTACACCCTGCCCGCGGACGACGCGCAAACCATTACCTCCACCTGCGGGCGCGCGTGCCATGGCTACGAGGTGAAGCTATGGAAGCAGGACAATCCGGATGAGGAGGTGATGCCCGGCGAGATCGGTGAGATCGGCGGTAGAGGCGGTGTGCTGACGCTTGGTTATTTCGCCGCACAGGAAGCGACGGAAAATTCCTTCAATGCCCACGGTTGGTTCATGAGCGGCGATCTGGGGCGCTTCGATGAGCAAGGCTGCCTGCAAATCGTGGGGCGAAAGAAAGACCTCATCATTCGCGGAGGGCATAACATCTATCCGGCGTGCATCGAGGATCTTGCCCATCGTCATGCGGGCGTGGCGAAGGCCGCCGCTATACCGGTGGCAGACGAGCGCTTGGGCGAGAGAGTGTGCCTGGCCATCATTCCCACAGGAGACGCTCAACCCGATGCGACGGAACTTCTCGACCACTTGCACGAAGCCGGATTATCCAAGTACGACATGCCGGAGTACTTTCTGTGCTTGTCCACCTTTCCGCTCACCGCGAGCGGTAAAATTTTGAAGCGGGAGTTGACGCAGTGGATCAAGATCGGAAAAGTGCAACCGGTTGCCGTGCGCTGGCAACCTAAGGAGAAGGTGACGCACTCATCATGACCGCGATCAATCCATGCGTCATCGTCACCGGCGCCAGCCGCGGCATCGGTGCGGCCATCGCCTTTGCCTTGGCGCGCGACGGATATTGGGTGGGTTGTCTATCCCGCTCCGGCGCGGCACCCAAGGGCGATGGCGTGGATGCAAGCGTATCCCATCGCTGGATCATGGCCCGCTGCGATGTGACGCACGCGGGCTCCCTGAAACAGGCTATCGCCGAGGTAGCGGGGCAGGGCGTTAGCATCGTAGGCTTGGTGAACAACGCGGGCGTGCATCTGGAAGGGCCTTCGAAGGAGTTTGGCTTGGCGCAGTACAACGAAGTCATGAGCACCAATTCCACCTCGGTGTTGCTGGGCTCGCAGGTGATCTATCCCTATCTCGAGGCCAATCACGGCGGCTTGATCGTGAACATGGGTTCTTTCTTCGACAAGCTGGGCGTCAAGCGCAACCTGGCCTATTGTGCGTCGAAGGCGGCGGTGGCGGCGATGACGCGATGTCTCGCCGTCGAGTGGGCCTCCAAGCACATACGCGTTGTCAATGTCGCGCCCGGTTACATACAGACTGATCTCAACAAGATTGCTTTGAGCACAGGGCCGCTGCGAGCCTACTTGGAGAAGCGTATCCCCAGCGGCGAGCCGGGCACCGCCTTGGATGTGGGGGAGTTGGTCGCAGGACTGTTCAAGCTGAAGAGTCCTTTTCTCACCGGCGAAACCATCTATTTCGATGGCGCCCAAGGGATCGCCCACTAGTCCATGAACGTCTTAGAACGCCTCGACGCAAAGCTCGGCCTTCCGCAAGAGGAATCCCTGCTGCTGGAAAGCGTACGCACCCTAGCCCGTGACAAGATCGCCCCGCGCGCCCAGCAACACGATCGCGACAGCAGCTTTCCATGGGATAACGTTGCCGGTATCAACGCACTGGGGTTGAACGCCATGTTCATCCCCCAAGCCTATGGTGGCACGCCGCTGTCCTACAAATGTTATCTCGCCTGCGTGCGCGAGATCTCCAAGGCCTGCGCCTCCACCGGTGTGATTTGGGCGACCAACTTCCACGCCATGGGTCCGGTGGTGGCCTTCGGCACCGAGGAGCAGAAGAGCAGGCTTCTGCCCAACATCGTACAAGGGGGCATCGGCGCCTTGGCGATCACGGAGGCGGCCGCCGGCTCCGACGCCACCGGCATGAAAACCCGTTTCCGGCCAGACGGCGACACCATCGTTATCGACGGCGGCAAACTCTTCATCAGCAACGGCGACGTGGCCGATCGCTACTTGCTGTTCGGCAAGTGGAGTGAGATCGAGGATCCCAAGGCGTCCATTTCCGTCATGGTGCTGGAGAAGGGCACGCCGGGATTTTCCGTGTTGCGCACGGAGGATAAGATGGGGACCCGCGCATCGGGCACCGCCGCGCTGTCCTTCGAGAATTGCCGCGTGCCGCGCGCGAATCTCATCGGTAATCCCGGCGACGGGCTGCGCATTTTGTTCGCCTCGCTCAACAAGTCGCGCCCAAGCATCGCGGCCCACGCCTTGGGGATCGCGCGCGCGGCCTTCGAGGATGCCGTGGCTTACATCAATGAGCGCCGCCAGTCGGGACGCCGGATCTTGGAGTTTCAAGGCATCCAGTTCATGATCGCCGACCTCGCCGCGGAACTGGCGCTCTGTGAATCCATGCTGTGGCAGCTCGCGGATTGGATGGATGAAGGCGAAGCGGACATCGCCGTCGAAGCCTCCATTTTGAAGCTGCGCGCCAGCGATCTCGCCATGCGCGCCGCCACCGACGCGGTTCAATTGCTGGGCGGTTACGGCTACTGCAAAGACTATCGGGTCGAGCGGCTCATGAGAGATGCCAAGATCACTCAGATTTGGGAAGGAACGAATCAAGTTCACCGGCAGTTGATCGGAAGAAGTTTTTTGAGGAAGCCATGAGAGAGATAAGAACTGCCGGTGTCGCGGGCTGCGGCACCATGGGATCAGGCATTGCCATCATCTGCGCGCGGGCGGGCTTCAAGACCATCGTCTACGACACAAGTACCAAGGCGCTGGAGCAAGCGCGCGCGCAAATGGAAGGGTTTCTCAAAAAATCCGTGGAACGCGGCAAGCTGGCACCCGGCAAGCTCCAAGGCATCCTCTCGCAATGGACCAGCACGACCGCACTGGACGATCTCGCCCAATGCGACATCGTGATCGAAGCGGTGTTCGAAGATCTCAAGGTCAAGCGCGAGCTTTTTGAGCGGTTACACCCTCTGTGTCCGGAGCATACCCTCTTCGCCTCCAACACATCCACCATCTCCATCACCGAGATCGCGGGCGGCTCGGGACGAGACGACCGCTTCGTGGGCATGCATTTCTGCTTGCCCGCGCAGTTGATGAAGTTAGTGGAGATGTCGCCGGGACTCAACACCAGCGAGCAGACTTTTCAGCGGGCGTGGGCCTTCTGCGAAGCGTTGGGCCAGAAGCCGGTGAAGACGCAGGATTCGCCTGGATTCATCCTCAATTATTTTCTGATTCCTTATAACAACGATGCCATTCGCTTGGTCGAGCAAGGCGTGGCGGAGCCTGCGGAGATCGACAAAGCCATCAAGACCGCGCTGGGTTATCCCATGGGGCCCATGGAACTGCTGGACCTGATCGGTATGGATACGCAACGGCTGCTGTGCGAAGCCATGCACGGACTGACCAACGAGCCGCGCGCGGCTTGCCCGCCATTGGTCAAGCGCATGATCGCCGCCGGTCATCTCGGCAAGAAGAGCGGGCGCGGATTCCATCGCTACGGCGACAACAAAATCTACGGAGCCTGAGGTCATGAGCTACCGGATATTGAAGCGAGGCGAGAGCAGATCCTTTCCAAGCGCCCACGAGCTCCTGCACAGCGCCAGTGTCACCGGCGCGGGGATCTTCTTGACCGGCGCGGAAGCGGGACGCTCCTTCTCCGAATTGCGCGACATAGACGCGTTCGAATTCATCGCCATCGAACTTGGTACCGAATGCCTCGGCGAGCACACGGGCGAGAGCCAGGGCGAGGAGGGGTCCATCGTCGTGGGCTTCGCCCGCTTTCGTTTGGGTGAAGCGCAGCCCACGAAATTGGTGGAGTTGGTGAAGCAGCCGCGCACCTCAGAGCGGGCGCTGAATGCCGCCAAGACGGCCTTGGAGGCGAGCGGCTTGGTGGTGGCGGTATGTAATGATTTTTCTGGGCGCATCATCGATCGTCTCGTGCGTCCTTATTACAACGCCGCACTACGCAGGCTCGATGAGAAACTGGCCTCTGCAGACGATCTCGACATGACCTTGAAACTCGGGCTGGGCTATCCCGAGGGTCCCATCGCGTTGTTGGAGCGTACGGGATTAGCTCATCACTACGACGTGACGCAGGCGCTCTATGAAGCACTCGGCCAGGAAGCCTACGCGCCGGCCCGCCGTGCGCAAATTGCCAAGAGACGAAGAGAGGGACAAGCCAGTGATTGAAGACATCTTGCATGACAAAGTGGCCATCATTACCGGCGCGGCGGGCGGATTCGGGCGAGTGCTCGTGCCAGCCCTCCTGGGCGAGGGCGCCAGAGTCTGTGCCTTGGACGTGAGCGAAGGCGGTCTCGCGCAACTGCGAGACGGCATCGCGGCAGAACACCGCGGCCGCTTGCTTTGCGCGGTGACGGACATCGCGGACTATTCCGCCTGCGAACAAGCCGTATCGCGCGCGATTTCCCAGTGGGGCGGCGTACACATTCTGATCAACAATGCCGCCCTCGGAATGGGACAGATCCGCTTGGATCACCTGCGCAATCCGGTCCATATTCAGGAGGTCACGCCGCAAATGTGGCAGCGCTTCGTGGCGGTCAATTTCACGGGTTCGTGGAACATGACGCGTACCTGTACGGCGACCATGTTAGAACAACGTTGGGGCCGGATCATCGACATCACCACCAGCTTCTTTACCATGCTGCGCGGAGGTTTTCAACCCTACGGGCCCTGCAAGGCGGGGTTGGAAGCAATGGCGGCCGCGCACGCCCAGGAGTTTGCGGGAACTGGTGTGACCGTAAACGTCGTGGTGCCCGGCGGTCCGGCTGACACGCCGATGGTGCCGGCGGAATCCGGATTCGAACGCAAGGACTTGGTGCCTCCCTCGGTAATGGCGCCGCCCATTGTTTGGCTGTGTTCCGATGCGGCAAACACCATTACCGGTAACCGGTATGTGGCTTCGCATTGGGATACCGCGTTATCACCGGTCCAAGCGGAACAAAACTGCCGTGCACCGATTGCGTGGCCAGGTCTTGCGCAAGACCCCGTATGGCCTGGCGGAAAACCACCGAAGTAATCGGGATCGATGAGGCTAGTGTCAGCGGGCGAGCCCTAGCGTGGCTAGGTGTCCCATGAGCAGCCGTAGCATAATCCGGTCATCATGAACCTCGCTCAACTTCTGCTACGAGCCGGGCGCACTTTCCCGCACCGGCCCGCCGTGTCGCGCGCAACACGCGTGATCACCGATTACGCTGGCCTTGCTAGAAATGCGAGCCAGTTGGCCCATGCCTTTCGCCATCGTTTAGGGCTCCGCCAGGGCGATCGAGTTGCCCTGTGCATGACTAACTGCACGCAGTACGTGGAATTGGTCTACGCCACCTGGTGGGCAGGGCTTGCCATTGTCCCTATCAACGCCAAACTGCATGCGAAAGAAGTGCGTTACATCCTGGAGAACGCGCAAGCTCGCTTGTGCTTCATCTCGTCCGATCGGATGGATGGATTGCAGTCCTTGGAAGGGAGCGTGGAGCGCATTATCGTCGCGGGGGACCAGGAGTACGCCACGCTCGCGAGCGCCGAACAGATCCCGGTGCACGCCAGCGAACCGAATGACACCGCCTGGCTGTTCTACACCAGCGGCACCACGGGACAGCCCAAGGGCGTGATGATTACCCATCGCAACTTGCTGCTGGCCACGCTGTGTTACTTCTCCGACGTCGATCAGATCGCTCCGGCCGATTGCATCTTGCACGCCGCGCCCATGTCTCACGGTTCTGGCTTGTACAGCTTTGCGCATGTGCTGCGCGGGGCCAATCAAGTGATTCCAGAGAGCGGGCACTTCGATCCCGCCGAGATCTTCGGCTTGTCCCAACACTGGAAGGGCATGTCGATGTTCGCGGCACCCACCATGGTGCAGCGTATGGTGAGCCTCGCCAAGAAGGCGGCACCGGACTTGAGCGGTCTCAAGTCGGTGATCTACGGAGGCGGGCCCATGTATCTGGAAGACATCCGAAGCGCGCTCGATGTGATGGGCAACCGCTTCATCCAAATCTACGGGCAGGGCGAGTGCCCCATGTCCATCACGGCGCTATCGCGCGATCATCTCTGGGATCGAACTCATCCGCACTGGGAATCACGCGCGGCCTCCGTGGGCGTGGCGCACTCGGCGGTGGAGGTGAGGGTAGCGGACGATGAGGATCGTGAACTGCCCTGCGGTGAGATCGGAGAAGTGCTGGTGCGCGGAGAAATTGTGATGCGCGGTTACTGGGCCAACGAGGAAGCGAGCGGTGCCACCTTACGCAACGGCTGGCTACATACGGGCGATGTCGGCGTGCTGGACGAGGATGGGTTCTTGACGCTCAAGGACCGCTCCAAGGACCTCATCATCAGCGGCGGTACCAACATCTATCCACGCGAAGTGGAG
The DNA here is from genome assembly GCA_046714645.1 of Burkholderiales bacterium. Classification (GTDB taxonomy): domain Bacteria; phylum Pseudomonadota; class Gammaproteobacteria; order Burkholderiales; family SHXO01; genus SHXO01. The sequence goes on from JBKKAO010000282.1 coordinate 8,689, forward strand.
GAAGTCTTGCTCAAGCATCCAGCGGTCAGCGAAGTTTCGGTGGTGGGTAGAACCCATCCGCAGTGGGGCGAAGAAGTGCTGGCCTTCGTGGTGAAACGTGCCGAGGTGAGCGAAGCCGAATTGGATGCTTTATGTCTGGACCACATCGCGCGCTTCAAACGTCCCAAGGCCTACCGTTTCGTGGCGGCTTTGCCCAAGAATAACTACGGCAAGGTATTGAAGACCGTTCTGCGGGAACAAGCGAATAAAGATGAGTGAACGCCTGGATGCCCTGCGCGAAAAGCTGCGCGCCTTCGTCAACGCGCGCGAGTGGGATCAGTTCCACAACCCAAAGAATCTGGTGATGGCCGTGGCGGGGGAAGCGGCGGAATTGATGGAACATTTCCAGTGGCTCACCCATGACGAGAGTGCTAGTCTGCCGCCGGAAACCAAGGCCGAAGTGGAGTTGGAGATCGCCGATGTGTTGCTCCTGCTGCTGCGGCTGTGCGACAAGTTGGATGTGGATCCCGTCAGCGCGGCGGAGCGAAAACTCGTCCTGAATGAAGTCAAGTATCCCGTGGAGAAATCCCGCGGGCGTTCCGCCAAATACACCAAACTTTAGCAGGAATCTAATGCTGGCCTACCGCCACCTGTTTCACGCCGGGGGCTTCACCGACGTTTTCAAGCACGCGCTGCTCGCGCGCCTGATGCTGCACCTGAACAAGAAGGACAAACCGTACTTCTATCTCGATACGCACGCGGGGATCGGTCTGTACGATTTACACCACGACTGGGCGCAAAAGAACAAGGAGTTCGAAAACGGCATCACTAAGGTATTGAACGCGCAGCACGCTCCCGAGGAGTTGACACCTTACTTACAAGCCGTCAGCGCGGAGAACACCTTTCGATCGTTGCGTTACTACCCAGGCTCGCCAGTGGTGGCGCGGCGCTTCTTGCGCACGAGCGATCGCATGGTGTTGAGCGAACTCGGCCGAGAGGATTGCCGCGCCTTGGAACACCATTTCAAAGACGACCGGCAAGTGCATGTGCACAACATGGACGGTTATCAAGCGCTGAAGGCGTTTCTTCCGCCACCCGAACGGCGCGGATTGGTGTTGATGGATTCCTCCTTCGATCGCGCGCAAGAGTTCAAGCGCTTGGCCGAAGCGCTGGCGGAAGCGCACCGGCGTTGGGACACGGGAATCTTCGCGCTGTGGTATCCGCTGATGGCATGGCAGGATATAGAGAGCTTCGAGCGGCGGGTTGTCGCCACCGGTATTCGCAAGGTGCTTTGCCTAGAGCTTTCATTATTCCCCGAACATTGGGTGGAGAGCTTGCGCGGCTGCGCCATGCTCGTTGTCAATCCGCCTTGGGGATTTGAAGAGGAGGCGAAGAAGATTTTGCCCTGGGTTTGGGCTGCACTGTCCAGCGGCGGCCAAGGCGGATGGGGTGTGCGGTGGTTGGTGACCGAGTAGCTGTTACTCAATGTGGAGTAGTTTGCGGTTACCCGAAAGGACAACGACGGACATAGTTGACTTTGACCAGCAGCAGTCGGACAACAGCCGACTATGGAAGACTTGGACTGGATCCCCTAAGAACGGACGGTGAGTTTGCCGCAATCCCGATTCATAGAACTTGTCTCGCAGCGGTTGGCGTTCTGGAATGAAACTCAAGAGCGGCTTCCCTACCTAGATGGAGCGAGCGGATCGTGTTCAGCATAGATCATCGAGTAAGTCGGTAAATGAGCAGCGCTGCGCGAATCGTTGCCCGTTCCATCGACGAAACATCAAGTTCCTCGGTCGGCGAATGCAACCCCTCGCCACTTGCACCTATGCCGTCCAAACTATCAATGTAGGGGGCTACGAACTGAATGTCACCGGCCCCTCTTAATCCAGGTGGTACAGGTTCAATTCCTCCCAAACCTGCGTCTTGGCTTACCTCAGAGTATGCCTGCAGTAGGCGAAGGTTACCCGCCGTCGGTGCCATTGCTGGATAGGATTCATCGAACGAGATCTCCGCGCTTGTACCGGAAAGGCTCTTGGATACGATCTCTCGCATCCGCGAATAGGCACGATCCCGCTGTGCGTTGGTCAGATAGCGCAGGTCACCCCGCACAATCGCGCTTTTTGCGATGACATTGTTCTTACCAAAGGCGGTTCCTTTGCTCACCGCATCATCGAGATTGATATCGGTCCCTCCAAGGATTAGCGCTGCGTTAAACGTCAGATCTGGCTCAATGAGCTGCTCACGAAACGTATTTATGATCCGGGCCGCCTCATAAACTGCACCATAGCCGGCTTGTGCTCCAAATATCATCGAGGAATGTCCCTGCTTACCCGTTACGGTAAGTGTCCAACTACCCGAGGCACGGCGACCGATGGTTGCAGTCTCCCGGCCAGTCTTGTCGAGCAGTGTCGTTTCGAAGGCAAGCGCAACATCGCTATTCTTGGCAATGTCGACAAGATCTTTTCGCGCGATCTCGATCGGCATGCCAACGCGCTCCTCGTCGCCTGTCATTACAACTGACACTGTGGTATCAGCCAGCGCCCCTACCTTGTGCAAAGCCCGCAGGGCCTCCAGGATAATAACGTCGCCGCCTTTCATGTCATATACACCTTGACCGCGAACGCGGTTGCCGCGGCGATCCCACAGCGGAACTGTACTATCGCGCTCGAAGACAGTATCCAAATGACCGATAAGCAGGAGACGTTTTCCCTGTCTGCCCTCGCGGTGGGCGATGAGATGACCCGCCCGTTCCATTTCCCGTGGCATATCCACCCAACGTGTAGAGAAGCCGAGATGATCGAATTCCGACCGCATGAGTTGCCCAACTTCTCGAACACCGTCGTGATTCATCGTCCCACTATTGATCTTCACGATCCGTTCAAGAAGCTGCATTGCTGGGTCAGATCGCTTCTTCACAGCCGCGACAATTTCCTTTTCGGTCGCGTTCAACTCAGCCGCAATGACACAACACGCGGAAAACACCGCAATGAAAAGAATAGCCATCCGAGGCAGGACGCGACGAATCATGATCTCTAGAGATAGGATTTGGTGCGTCCCGTGGCGTCCGCGAGCCGCTCGAGCGATTGCTTGGTATCGTCAGGAAGGCGAATGGTGAGCGTGGTGTCCATAGTGCAGTGTGTACAAAATAAGACGATGCACTCTAGCAC
>JBKKAO010000283.1:0-6687 GCA_046714645.1 Burkholderiales bacterium
CCCATTCCGACGACGACGTAAGTCACTCGGCCGGTGCTCGGATCGATGACTGTATCGCGAATGGTCCCTAGCTTTTGCCCTTGGGACGAGCGCACTTCTGAGTTGGTGATCTTGCTACCGCGTCGGATTTGAGCCCAATCGGGCTTTATATTGCCCTGGGCTTGCAGGTCGGAAGCGCGTCCTTTGATGTCTTCAACATGCGCCGCCGGATTTGTAGTGACGGCCCCGGGGGGAGTGTTGCTATCTGCCGGCTGATTTCCAGTTGTCTTGTCTCCTGCCATCGCGGATGTTCCAACGCCGGCGAAAACCCCGGCGATCAATGCAGAAAGTATGGTGCGTTTCATTCTAAAGTTCCTTCCGATAAAAATAATGTGAGTCCGCGGAGTACGCCTTCACTTCGAATGGCTAAATTGCTAAACGTTCCGCGGTTCGCGCTTGGCTTCTACGCGCTGTTGACCTATGCCTAGAACTAAGGGCAGGCCCTCGCGCCTAGATCACCAAGCGTTCACGTTACCGCACGTTTCGCGCGCCGTATGTTCGCTACGCCACAGAGCAAGAGTTGTCACTCTAAAGCGTGGAATGTGGAGAATGTCTCGGCGCGACTTTCGGTTCCCAAGTTTCCCCCGCGCCAAAGCGCCGGGGAAAGCGAGTTCACTTCGGCTCAGACCCGGAAGCACCGCCAGGACCTTAGACGCGCGGGTCTTCCGTAAACGGTTTCGTACCGTAATAAGAATGGATTTGCTTCACCCAAGACTCATCGGCCATATCCGGCCAGTGGTCTTTGTCGAATCCCGGGGCGTCTCGGAGCCGGTCTTCATCCGCGTCGAGCACGAAGCGCTTATTCTCCGTGTCGAGGGTGAGGGCGCTCCACGGCACGGCGAAAAGTTTTTCTCCCATACCAAGGAATCCGCCAAACGACAACACTGCGTACGCAACTCTGCCGCTTGGCACGTCCAACATGATCTCCTTGATGTCACCTAGATCTTCATCTTGACGGTTGCAGACGTCGTTACCAACGAGGGTGTTGGCACCCATCAACCTGGGACCGGGTCCCTGGTTCAGATCGAGTGTCATTCCCCGACCACTTTGGGGTTTGTACATACCAAAGGGATCGCGATCTTCGTAGTTCATGATTAGCTCCTGCAAGAAATGGTTGGAAATTACTTTGAGGCAATGCGACTTGCTCGCCATGCATGGCTTAGGTCTGCACTTAGGTGTGCACTCGCCAGCGATGACGCGAGTAAGAATGCACGCTAAACGACGCGCAGTCCGTGCGCCATCCCACAAAGAACAATCGCTTTCATTGGGAAACGGCCGTGCCGCGCTCGATATAAAAATGGGACGTCGCGGGTGAGGTACGGACCCCGCCCGACCAAAGGGGCTACGTACAAATCACTTCGCCCCCTTTGGAACCCCCGATATTTGCCCCCGCGTCAAGAGCGCGGGCTAGAGTTCACTCTGGGCCACTATCGCCGTAGCTCAGGTTGATGATCTCCAGGGGGGCCTGTATGAGGCTCGTTGTTCTGAGCACCGCGCAAGTTAAGAAAAAAAAGCCCTATCTGTAACGCAATGAGCGCATAGGCGCCATCATGCCAGCCCCACACTATCCACAATCCATTGCTGAGGATGAAGCACCAAAAGCCAGCACTTCGCTTTGTTTTTTCCGGGGATGCGACAAGCCACGCCGCCACCAGCGTCGCAGCCATGGCCGGCCATTGCACAGCGTTTAGACCCAGGTCAAACACGCTACAACTGCGATGCCAGCAAGGCGGCAAGGCGCTCGAGCAACTTCTCCCGCCACGGCCGCTGTAGCCATTGCTCATGACTGAACGGGCGCGAGCGGTGCCAGTCGGCCTCGAAGATCGCAATCTGCTCCTTGGCGAAGGCCGCGTCGAGGACATTGAGGTTGGCCTCGTCGTTAAGCCGGAACGAGCGGTTGTCGAAATTGGTCGAGCCCACCGAGACGAACAGCCCGTCCACGATCATAACCTTGCAATGAAACATCGTCGGCTGGTACTCCGCGATCTCGACGCCGGCTTGCAGCAGATCGCCCCACCCGGCGCGCGACGCGCGACGCACGATGTCGGTGTCGATGTGCTCGCCCGGTGTGATGATGCGGATCTTCACGCCCCGCCCGGAGGCGGCGACGAGCGCTTTGGTGGTCAGCATGTCGGGCACGAAATACGCGTTGGAGAGGTGGATGCTCTCGCGCGCCGACGTAATCGCCATCAGGTACATCAGCTGCATGCTCTCGGCGCCGCCGCTAGGCGAGCTGCTGAACATCTGGGCCGGCAAGCCGCCGCGGGCCTCGAGCGGCGGAAAGTAGAGGCCCTCGTGCAGCACCTTGCCTTGGGCCTTGATCCAGTTGTCCATGAACACCGCCTGCATCTGCGCGACCACCGGGCCCTCGACGCGAAAGTGCGTGTCGCGCCACTGCGTGGGGTCGCGCGCGTCGCCGCGCCAATGGTCGGCGATACCAACGCCGCCCGTGAAGCCGATGCGGCCGTCCACCACCAGCAGCTTGCGGTGGGTGCGGTTGTTCAGCCTCGGCAAGTGGCTCCAATGCGGCTCGTGGTAACGCTCGACCTCGACGCCGGCTTGCTTGATCTCGTCGAGATAGCGCTGCTCCATCTTTGCGCTGCCGAGCCAATCGAGCAGCACGTGCACTTTGACGCCGGCCCGTGCGCGTTCGCTCAGGGCATCGGCGAATTCTTGGCCGATCGACTCCGACCAGTAGATGTAGGTCTCGAACGTGATCGTGCGCTCGGCTTGGCGGATCGCCGCGAGCATCGCCGGGAAGATGCGCTCGCCGTTGACCAGCACCTGCACGAGGTTGCCGGCCAGGAACGGTGGCCCGAGCAGCGCACTCATCGAGCGCGCGAACTGCGGATCGCCGATTGCGTAGTGGCGTTCGAGCGTGCGCTCGATCCTCTTTTCGCCGGTGGTGAAGTTCATCGCTACCAGCACGGCGCACAGCGTGAGCACGCTGCTGATCAAGGCAGTCCAGATGATTATTTTTGTCATGAGCCAAGCCGCTTATGGAAACCTGCCTTTGCCGGTACTGCCCAGAGGGGGAGGCGCCGGACTCGCCGCAGACTAGCATACGCCCGGCATCGCGCGCGGTATGTCTGCTACCCAACACAGAGCCGCACGCCGTTTCGGCGCCGGTTGCCGGCTCAGACTCGATACCGTGCACACCCGCGCCATCGTATGGGCAGAAATGAACTAAGGCTGGCGTTCGATGGAATTCAAAGAGAGCTGCGCACTCACTTGCAGATCGCTATCGCGGTCAGCGGCGCGGGCACTCGCTGTTTCGATTCGGCCCGAATCGATGCCGTTGTTGCGAACGAGATAAGTCTCGATGGCTTGGGCGCGCCGCTCTCCGAGCGCCTGTAAGGCCTGCGGCGAAGGGGGATGAAGCTCGACCAGCCGCTGGAAGAGCGCGGCATAGAACGCGATGTCATCGCCAGCGCGTCTGCGCGGCGTGGCAATACCGCCTGACCGGTCGATCTTGCTGCTCGAATTCGTCTCCAAGCGCCGCTCGAGCGCACCGGCCGCTTGGCTGCCGTTTCTGTCTGCCAGAATCTGCTCAAGCGCGCGCTGCGTGCGGGCGGATTCAAAGGTGATGGGTTCCAGGGCCTCGCCCACCGCAAGTTGCTCGCCGAGTGCCTCCGCGAGCAGGCTACGCACCCGCTGCTCGGCCAACGCGGCTGCGTCCCGCTTCCTATCGTAGGGTGCCGGCACCTTGAGCTCAAGCCGCGGACCCGCGCGCAACGCGGTTGCCAATTGGTTAAGTTTCTCCCGTTGAGGGGGGAGTAGCCGCACGCGCCCAGGCTCGAATTCAATGGTTTCCAAGCGCTTGCCTCGCCCCAACCCGAGCAGCCGTTTCGCCCACCGGAACGGCGCGCTCACGACTCGTTGCGCGACGTTGCTAAAGGCCTGCGCAATTAGCACCCGATAATTGAACTTTGGACTTCCCAGATTGCCCTTGACCGGCACCGAGATCTCGAGCGAACCTTGCGCGTCAGTGAGGAGCGCCACCGCCAGATCCCACGGAACACCGCTCGCATTGGGTGCCGCTATCTTCTCGCCGAGTTGAAAATTCTCCAAGCGGATGTCATTCGTTCCCGACAAGGCTTTGTCCGATATCTTGTAATGCACGTCAAGCCAGAGCTTGCCGGAGTCGATACGGCGGCCGGCGAAGGTCGCCGAATAGGGAGACAGCGGCACCATCAGCACATTGTCGAACCCCGCGCGGATATCCGTGAACTTCGCGGGCGAGAATATCGCGATGGCCCCGCGGATGCGCGCAAAACCGTAAGGCGCAATGCGGCCTTCAGCACTCAATCTCGCCCGTGCGCCGCTCGCGTTGGAGATGTTGACCAGCGCGCCGTTGAGCGATTCGATGCGAGTTGAAAACGGCAGCACGAGGCTATCGTCCCGGTATTCCAGCGTGCCATTCGCGATGCGCAACCGATTCAAACGTATCGCTAGCCCCTTCGAGTTGCCCGCGGCGCTCTGACCGGCCGGACGCAAGGAAACCTGCTTTGCCTTGTCCGGGGCCATCTCTTTCACGTTCAGCGTATTGTCTTGAGCGATCTCCAGCGCAGCATTCGGCGCATCCACCAGAATGTCTTCGATCTCAAGCCAAGGCCGCGCACCGCTCGCACTGGTGAAACGCACCTGATTGGCCGTCAATGTTTGCCAGGAGATGAAGCGTTCCTTAGTACCCGCCTCGTTGACCAAAATGTCGGCCACAGTGAGACTACCTTGCGCGCTGATCGAAGGCGACACGCTGCCACGCCGGTAATTCAGTGAGCCCGCGGCGGACAGGCGGCCAGATTTCACATCGAGATTCGCGTAGCGCGCCAGCGCAGGCGCCAAAGGATCGAGAGCGAATTCCGCGATCCGGATCTTGGCATCCGCTGCGGTCCAATCCTGCGCGAGCGATCCACTCGCATCGATCCGGCCCTGTTGGCCGGCTTGCACGGCGGCTTCGAACCCGACCGGCCGGCCGGAGCCGCGGTCAACGTTAGTGAAACCCGCGGAGCGGATAGCAACGGCTAGCGTGACAGCCGGGTCGAATCCGCGATCCTCGAGCTTAAGGCCGAAGGTTTCGAGCGTGAGCGCGCCCAGCGCATAACGCCAGCCTTGCTCCCGTCCCTGCGCCTTGGTCTTGGTGATCGCCGCGGGGTCTTTCGTACTACTGCCGCGCAGCCTATCGAACAGGGCTATCTGACCTGCCGCGTCGCGTAGTAGAGTGGTACCGCCGCCGCGCAATGCGATCGCATCTGCCGCGATCCGCTTTAGATCCGTGTCCAGTTTCCCGCCCCGCACCGAGGCGGAATCGATGCTGGCAAGCGGTGCCGCAGCACCCTGCGCGAACAACGCGAGATTCGCGACTTGCGCGGATACATTCTCCAATCTCAAGGCAGCCGCGCCATGCCGCGAGGAGCCGGAAGCGGATCTTCCCGCCCGGTAGTTGAAGGACCCAGCGGCTGAGAGCGGGCCCGCGTTCACCTTGAGCGCAGAGTAACGCGCCATCAACGGCGCAAGCGGTGTGAGAGGAATGTTCGCGGCCTTGATCTTTCCGTGCGCTTGCCTGCCGTCCTGCGCGAGCGTTCCGTTCGCGTCGATCCGCCCCTTTGGATTTACTTGCAGCGAGGCCTCGAACGAGATGGGCTGATCTAGGCCCACGTTCTTGAGGTGCGCGGAGAGCACATCCACGTCGTAGGCGATCGCAGGTTGAAAGCTTCGATCCGCGAGCTTCAAGTCGAATCTCTCAAGCGCAAGCACACTTACCGCATAACGCCAAGGCGCGCCATCCGATCGCACGCGCGTGCCTGACCCAGTGGTCTGTGCGGAACCTTTAATGCCATCGCCGCGCAACGCATCGAACAGCGCAATGCGGCCGTCGCGATCGCGCGTCAATGCCGCGCCGCCGCCCGTGACCTTCAGCGCATCGGCCGCGATGCGCTTGCGGTCCGTCGCGAGTTCCCCGCCCTGCAATGACATTGCATCGAGGCGTACGAGCGCTGTCTTGCTGTTTTTCGCGGACACGGAAACGCTGGCGACCTGAGCCGTGACTTTGTTCAATCTGAAAACCGCGGCGCCCTTGCGCGAGGTCCGCGCCGGGTTGGAGTGGCCGGCCTGATAGCTGAACGATCCCGCCACCGAAAGGGGCCCCGAGCGCACCTCGAGTGTGGAGTAGCGCGCCGCCAAAGGGGCCAGCGGTGCTAACGGAATCCTCGCGGCCTTGATGGTTCCCTCGGCTCTGTCTTGCGCCAAGGTGCCGCTCGCATCGATCCGGCCGTCTTGGCCGACTTGCAACGCAGCTTCAAAACCGCTGGGCTGATCGAAGCCAATGCCCAGGTTGGTGATCCGCGCGGAGAGCACCTGGGTCTGATAGCCAATGACAGGATCGAATCCGAAATCCACCAACGCAAGATCGAATCGCTTCAAGACGAGTGAACGCAGCGCATAACGCCAAGGCGGTTTGCGCACTGGCATCTTGGTATCTGCACTGGCGGGTTGTTGTATAGGATGGATCGCGAGATCGGCACGCGTCAGGCCGGCCACCATTGTTCTTCCCTTTGCGTCGCGCCCCAGCGCCGACCCGCCGCCGTTCAAGGTCAAGACATTGGCCGCAAGCCATCTTTGTTTCGAATCGAGCCGCCCGCCCTCCAA
>JBKKAO010000284.1:0-3357 GCA_046714645.1 Burkholderiales bacterium
AGCTTGTCCGGGTCGCGCTCGTTTATTTCGATATCGAACACGTCTATGCCGGCAAACTTCTTGAACAATACCGCTTTGCCTTCCATCACGGGTTTCGCCGCCAGCGGCCCGATCGCTCCTAGCCCCAGCACCGCGGTTCCGTTGGTCACCACGGCGATCAGATTCCCGCGGGCGGTCAAATCTCGGGCGGTCGCCGGATCGCGCACGATTTCCTCGCACGCCGCCGCCACACCGGGCGAATAGGCCAAGGCCAGATCGCGCTGAGTCATCAATCCCTTGGTTGGAGTAACCGCGATCTTGCCGGGGCGGGGAAAGCGGTGATAGTCCAGGGCGGCCTTCTTCAAAGAGGAATCCATGCAAGAGATCGTGTCGGGATAAAAACTGATTATAAGTCTCAGGGTAAGTGCAACATAAGGTCCCACGTGGCGTGTGAAGACGAGATGGAGTTGCTACACTCATTTGCATAACACTCGCTGTGCGGAGACCTGAAAAATGCGAATACAAATTCGCAACTGTTTGCTGTTGTGCGCTCTACTGTGGGCGCATGGGCAAGCGTGCGCGCAGGTTGGTAGCCAGCCTTTGCTGTGGAAGGCCGTTTCCGCTACCAATATCGTCTATCTTTACGGCACCATTCATGTGGGCAATCGCGCCTTCTATCCTCTACATCCGGCGGTGGAGCAGGCCTTCGCACAATCGAAGGTGGTGGCACTCGAAGCCGACCCGACAGACCAAACCAATCTGGCGGCCGCGCTCGCACAGGCAGGTTACCGGCCTCCCGACCGCATCGAGAACCACGTCTCTCCGCAACTCGCCCGCACCCTGAGCAAATCGCTACCTGCTCTTGGGCTCCCGATGGAGGCCGCGCGCTTGATGAAACCCTATCTGCTGTCCATGGTGCTCAGCATTATGGAGGTGGCAAAGCTGGGCTACGACGCTCAACTAGGTCTGGACATTCATTTCGCGCAACGCACACAGCGAGACGGTAAGAAGCTCGTCGAACTCGAATCCATAGCGGCGCAGCTCGCATTGTTCGATGCGCTTTCCCCCGAGGTTCAGGAAACCATGTTGAAATCGACCCTAGAGACCATCGCCTCGGGCGCCATGGCGCGAGATCTCACGGATCTTATCGATGCGTGGAAGACCGGCGATGAAAGGCGGCTGCTGGAAGTCATGAATCGCGATACGCGCGATCTACCCGCCGCTGCGAGAGAAGAAATGATCCGAGTCTTTTATCGCAACCGCAACGAAGCCATGACCGAGAAAATAACCGAGATGCTGCTCTCCAGTTCCGAACCCCACTTCGTAGCCGTCGGGGCGGGCCACCTGCCCGGAGAGACCGGCATTGTCGCGCTGCTAAGAAAGAAAGGCTTCGAGGTCTCGCGCCTGCGCTGAAGTTGCAGGGTCTGTCTGTTGACCTAGGCCTTGAAATCCACCGCGGGAGGCGGCGGGTCGTCTGGCCTGCGCTGGGTCTTGCGGCGTTCTCCCACGCGCGTATCCAGCAGTACGGACATCGGTTGTTTGCGCCGGTCTTCACCCGAGCGCCGCTCGGTTCCTCGCCGGTCAATCTGGGGAGACTCGGAGTCTCGCTGATCGTTTCCCGGGGAGAAACCCCCGTTGCCTCCACTCTCTTCGGGGTCGCCCTCCTCTCTAACAGGCTTTAACGGTGCGACGTTGCCTACACCCCCCACCGTACCTAGCGTACTAGGTAACTGAAAAGCCGGCACCGGCGAAACGTTGATCTGCACTACAGAAACTCCCTCAAAGGACTATTCTCCCGGGGTATCGGAGGGTTTACTCCCTGTTTCCTTTAACGTCTCGATGGCGGATTTCTGCATCTCCAACGTCTTGATGCTCATTTGGAGGAGTCCCAGATTGACCTTGAGCCAACTCTCCACGGCGCGCAACTCGGTGATCTTCTTTTCAATCTCGGCCGGGTCGATGGTGGGTACGAAAACGCCGGGCATCGCAAACGCCGCGGGGTTCCACATTTGCTGGAAGGCTTCGAACCACTGCTTGGAAGGATCTTCAGCCATGTCCTCGCCCTTTACATCGTGGGGCCTAAGATCCAGGGCGCGAATTCATCCTCGCCATAGCCCCATTGCTCGCTCTTGCTCTTCTCTCCGGAAGCCACTCGCAAGATGATATCGAAAAACTGCTGGCCGACCTCTTGGATACCGGCTTTGCCATCGACGATGACGCCACAATTGATGTCCATGTCGTCTTCTTGGCGCTGGAACATCGCCGTGTTGGTCGCGAGCTTAAGCGAAGGCGAGGGTTTGCAGCCATAGGCCGAACCGCGCCCGGTGGTAAAGCAAATCATGTTAGCCCCGCCTGCCACCTGTCCGGTGGCGGACACGGGATCGTATCCCGGAGTGTCCATGAACATGAATCCGCGCGTCTTGAGCGGCTCGGCGTACTCCAGCACGTCCATCATCCCCATGGTACCGCCCTTGGCCACCGCGCCCAGGGATTTCTCCAAAATGGTGGTAAGCCCCCCCGCCTTGTTTCCAGGTGAGGGATTGTTATTCATCTCACCGCCCAGCCGCTCGGTGTACTGCTCCCACCACTTGATACGGCGAACCAATTTCTCGCCGACTTCCCGGTTCACCGCGCGGCGCGTCAATAAGTGCTCGGCGCCATAGACCTCGGGCGTCTCGGAAAGAATTGCGGAACCCCCATGCTGCACCAGAAGATCCACCGCCGCGCCCAATGCGGGATTGGCGGAAATGCCCGAATAGCCATCGGAGCCCCCGCACTGCAAGCCCAGTGTAAGGTGCTTGGCCGATACGGTTTCACGCTTGGCGCGATTGGCGATGGGCAATAACTCCCTCACGCGCGCCACGCCATCGGCGATGGTCTTGCGCGTGCCACCGGTTTCTTGGATGGTCATGGTCTGCAACTGATCCGAACGCTTCAACCCTTGCGCGGACATGAGATCGTTGATCTGGTTCGCCTCACAACCAAGCCCGATCATCAGCACGGAATGGAAGTTAGGATGCGTCGCATAACCTGCGAGCACACGGCGCAGTAGGTCCACCGGCTCGCCCGTCGAAGCCATACCGCAACCCGTCTTGTGATGGATAGGGACGATGCCATCCACATTGGGGAACGGCACCATGATGTCGGGGGTGAAATGAGCCGCGATCTGGCGGCACACATGGGCGGAGCAGTTCACGCTGCTGATAACGCCGATGTAATTGCGCGTGGCCACACGGCCATCGGTGCGCACAATACCTTGGAAGGTGGCGGGATTTGCGACGAACTGGGTGGGCTTGTAGTCGACGCAGAAAGCGTAGTCCCGGTCGAAGCTACCCATGGCGAGATTGTGCACATGCACGTGCTCACCCGAGCGAATAG
>JBKKAO010000285.1:0-12162 GCA_046714645.1 Burkholderiales bacterium
GCACCTGCGCATCGTTAGCGGGCCGGATCGATTGGGTCACGCGCGTGGACGCGAAGGGCGCCACGGCATTACTCAGCACTTTCGAGCGCGCCATATCCATGGCGGTGACGCGAGTCAGTCCCACGAGGCCCGCTTTCGCCGACGCGTAGGCGGCTTGGCCTAAATTTCCATAGAGGCCGGCGGTGGAGATCATGTTCACGATACGCCCCGGTGCGCGCCCGGCCTTGATCGCATCGCGCATTACGGGAGTGGCGGCCGCCACCATGGCCCAGGCGCCCGTGAGATTGGTGGAGATCACGCGCTCCCAGTTGGCGCGCTCGGATTTGAAGATCAAGGCATCGCGCAAGATGGCGGCGTTGTTGACGACGATATCCACGCCGCCAAAGCGCTGCACTGCCAGGGAGACGCCCTTGGCGGCAGCATCCGGCGCCGCCACGTCCTCCGTGAGTACTAGCACGCTATCTCCGAAACCTCGCAGATGATCACGCACCCATTCGACCTGGGGCGCCTCGCCACCGATGGAGACTCCGTTGTCCATCACCACCACCTTGGCGCCTTGGCGCACGAATTCCTCGACGATGGCGTGACCGATGCCTTGGGCGCCGCCTGTCACCAAGGCGACTTTGTCTCGAAGGGAAAAGTCTCCGCTCATCACGTTCATGCCTTAGTGGGGGATTCGCCGGTGGCGTAGAAGGCGTCCGCGTGCACATCGCGAGAGGGAACGCCAAGCTGGGTGATCAGGTCGGTGGCCGCTTCCACCATCAGCGGCGGGCCCGCCAAGTACGCCACGAAGCCTTCTAAATTGGAGAAATCCGTGCGCAAGGCATCGGTCACCAAACCGTAGCGCCGGTTGGGTGCCCTGCCCTGCGCTTCCGACAGGACAACATGAACCCCGAGGTTTGGATGACGAACTTGCAAGCTGCGCAATTCCGCCTCGCCGTACACGTCGCGCTCGGCCCGCACTCCGATATAGAGGTGGATGGGTTGGCTGGCGCCCTTCGCCAGCGCAGTGCAGAGAATGGAACGAATGGGCGCCAATCCACTGCCGCCCGCCACGGCTAGGACAGGGCCGCTGTGCTGTGCTCTCAGGTACGAAGTGCCGAAAGGGCCTGACACCTTCACCGTGTCTCCTACCTTGAGGTGGGTTGCAAGTTTCTCGCTGATGCCACCGGGTACGCTCCTGATATGGAACTCCAACCTACCCTCCTCCGGCACATTCGCCATGGAGTAGTCCCGCGGCTGGCCGGCGGCAAAGGGGAAAACCACCTTCGCGAACTGCCCGGCCGAGAAGGTGTAGGGGCCGCCGGACGCGATGCCTAATCGCAGGTGGAGAATATCGTGGGTCAGGTAATCCAACTCCGCCACCTTACAAGCCATCACCCGCGACGGGTGCATGACGAACTCTTCGGCGCACAGGCGGCGGATCGTGGTATCTCCCCAGACTTGAGTACGGCAAGCCAGCACCACACCCCTGTCATGCTCGGCCGGCGAGAGCGCGTGTTCCGAGTACTCCAACTCCAGGACCTCCCCGCGCACTAACTCGCACTTGCAAGTACCGCAATTGCCGGCTTCGCAGCTATAGGCGAAACCCACGCCGTTGCGCAATAGGGCGCCCAAGATCGTGTCGCCCGCTTCGGCGTTGACCACTTGCGGATCGCCGTCCACGGTGATGGTGAACCTCATCGGTGTTTGCCAAGCCGCCGCATTCGATTACAATCCGCGCCCAAGTTCGCATCGTTGAACATCGAACGATTATCGCACCAGGTAGGATCGTCTACACGCGTCCCGCTCCTCTTGCATAAATCAAAACTAAAGGCTAGAGTTCGCGCGGGGTGCCTGGAGGAGGGATTCCAAGTGGATACGTTGCTGTCATACAAGACGTTGCCACGTGCCTCGCCTCCCTGATCTCCAACAGCGTCACAAGAAGCGTCCGCAAGGACCAATTCCTAAAGTAAATCATCGGGAGAGACACATGAAACGATGGAAGACTCAACTTGTTGGTGTGGCCGCCGCCCTGGGCTTCGGCTTCGCCATGCAAGCCGGGGCCGCCGATATCACCTGGGATCGTCTGGTAAACGCCGACAAGGATCCCAACAACTGGCTGATGTACCACGGCTCCTTCAAAGGCTGGCATTACAGCGGCCTGGATCAAGTCAATAAAAACAGCGTCAAGAACCTCGGCATTGCGTGGATTCACACACCCGCGGCTTCCAAGCGCGGGGTGCAATCCTTCCCCATCGCCGCCGACGGCGTGCTCTACTACACCTCCGCTTCCGGTCAGGTTTACGCCCTCGATGGCGCGACCGGAACCAAGATCTGGGCTTACAAGGCCAAGATCGACCAGGAGCGTGCGGAAGGCACCTTCTATAACCCCTACAACCGCGGCCTCGCGCTTGGCTATGGCAAGGTTTACACCGGTACGGTTGACGGCCGCATGATCGCCTTGGACGCCAAGACCGGTGAAGTGGTGTGGGACAACATGATCCTATCCGTCGAGAAGGGCAACAAGGGCTTCACCGGCGCGCCCGTGATCGTCAAGGACAAGGTGCTCATCGGCTCCAACGGCGGCGAGTTGTCAGGCTGCTGCGGCCCGATCTTCGCGGTGAATGCGGAGACCGGTGAGGTCGAGTGGCAATTCGACACCATCGGCGGCGACGAGCGTTCCCGCGCCTCCTGGGGCAATGACTCCTGGAAGACCGGCGGCGGCGGCGGTTGGATGACCGGATCTTATGATCCGGCCACCAACAGCGTATGGTGGGGAACGGCCAATCCGGCTCCCGACTACGACTGGGCCGGCGAGAACTGGATGACCGAAGGTCCGCGTCCCGGTATCAACCTCTACAGCTCCTCCGTGGTGGTGTTGGATGCCGACACCGGTAACCTGAAGGCCTACTTTTCCGAGATGCCGCATGATGCTTGGGACTTCGACTCCGCAAACGGCGAGTTCGTCCAGATCGATCGCGGCGGCAAGCGCTACATGCTGCATCCGAACAAGGGCGGTATTCTCTTCACCTACAACGCCGATCCTGACAAAGCCACCGACCAGGTGTTGAAAGTAGAAAATGCAACCGCCATCGGCAAGACCTACAACTACATCAAGGGCGTGGACGCGAAAACCGGTCAATTGATCGGCCGTCGCGAATTGCCGTTGGGCAAGCACACCAACGTGTGCCCGGCCATCGACGGCGCCATTAGCTGGAACACGGGTGCCTACAGTCCCGCCACTGGGTTGTACTACAAGATCACCCAGGAGTTCTGTTTCGACATCGAAGTGCAGAAAGTGGACAAGCCGGCGGATTACTCCGGTCAAGCCTATTTCGGCGCCAGCTGGACCACCCGTCCTCCGGCGGACCGTCCTGCCTTCGGTACCGTGCAGGCCCGTGACCCCGTCAGCCATAAGCTCAAGTGGGAAGTCGAATTCAAGTATCCGCCTCTGGCGAGCTTGATGTCCACCAAGGGCGGCCTGGTCTTCGTACCGGGTGCTGATGGTACGTTCTACGCGCTGGACGCTGACACCGGTGCCAAGCTGTGGCAACACAACAATGGTATCGGCCACCACGGTGGCGTGATCTCCTATACGGCCAAGGGCAAGCAGTACGTTGCCGTTGTTACCGGATGGGGAAGCCACGTGTCCGGTAACTTCTGCCCGTTGTACGGCGAGCCCTTCTGCTCCATGCCGACCGACGCCGGCCAACTGCTCGTGTTCTCGCTCAAGTAAGAACGCACAGCAAGACTGAAGTCCGCAGGGCGGGGATTCCCCGCCCTGTTTTTTTATCCATGAGGTCCCGGTAAACCACGGGGAGAACGAGTCGTTACAGTGTTCGCCCCCTACACGAATTTATGGAGAAACGGATGTCGAGACTCAGGCGGCCCGGACGGATGCTTGTGCAAGCGGTTTTTGCCTCGGCGCTTTGCGTGAGCGCCCCATCGCACGCCGACGACGATGCCATCGCTCCCGCGCTCGCGATGGTGCAAGAAAAGTACGGAATCGATATGAAGAAGCTGTTTTCCACCAAGTGCAGTTGGTGCCACCAAGGCATGGGGATGAAACAAGCCGATGGCCCTAAACTCGCCGGAACGGACAAAACCAAGCAGCAAGTCATCGCGCAGATCAGCAAGGGCAAATCCCCCATGCCCGGATTCAGGAACCAGCTTTCGGACAAGGAACTTGAAGCCCTAGCGGACTACATCAAGGCGCTGCCCAAGTAATCCGCCAGCGCAAACTCACGCGCCAAACTCACGCCCATTGCGCTCTAGGGTCTGTGAATCTTCACCGCCTTCTGCTAAGGTTCCTTCAGATCTTAGCCAATGCGAAGCCGTGAAGTATTGCAGCAGTTGCGGCGGCCTTGTGGCCCGCCGCATTCCTCCCGACGATAATCTTCCGCGCGCCATATGTGACGTCTGCGGAACCATCCACTATGAGAATCCCAAGATGGTGGTGGGGTGTATTCCCGAATGGGAGGACAAAATCCTTCTTTGCCGCCGCGCGATCGAACCCCGCTACGGCCTGTGGACCGTGCCCGCCGGATATCTGGAGAACGGCGAGACCACGGGCGATGGCGCCATGCGCGAAACGCTCGAGGAAGCCGGTGCAAGGGTGGAGATCCTGGAACCCTATGCGATTTACAACATCCCCCATATCAGCCAAGTCTATCTACTGTTTCGCGCCCGCCTCAAGGACGACCAATTCGCGGCCGGAACCGAATCTCTGGAAGTGAAGTTATTCGAAGAGTCCGAAATTCCCTGGGATGAGATCGCCTTTGCCACCGTGCGCAATGCGCTGAACCGGTACTTCAGCGATCGCCGCGCGGGGCGATTCCCGATGCATGTGGGAACCATTCAAGCTCTCCCGGTTCACGAAAAACCAAATTCACCATCCTGACTCTTTCTCAGTGCTGGCGGTAATTTTGTGAATGGAGAGATCCGCGCCGTTGAACTCCTCTTCGGCATTGAGGCGAATCCCCATGGTCTGCTTGAGGACTCCGTAGACGATGAGTCCTCCGGCGAGGGCTACGCCTATCCCCAGAAGTGTTCCCAAGAGCTGAGACATGAAGCTCACTCCGCCCAGCCCGCCAAGGGCCTTAGCCCCAAATATTCCAGCGGCGATTCCACCCCAGGCCCCGCACAAGCCATGCAAGGGCCAAACGCCGAGCACGTCATCCACCTTCAAGCGGTTTTGCGTCCAGGTGAACATGGTGACAAACAGCAGCCCCGCAATACTGCCAGTGACCAAGGCACCAATGGGGTGCATGAGATCCGATCCGGCGCATACGGCGACCAAGCCCGCGAGCGGTCCGTTGTGCACGAACCCCGGATCGTTTCGTCCCGCCACCAAGGACGCCAGCGTGCCTCCCGCCATGGCCATCAGAGAGTTCACGGCGACCAATCCGCTTATCTTGTCGATGGTCTGCGCGGACATTACATTAAAGCCGAACCAACCCACAGTCAGTACCCAGGCGCCTAACGCGAGAAAGGGAATGCTGGAGGGAGGATGCGCCGAAATACCCCCGGATTTGGTGTAACGCCCGGTGCGTGCTCCGAGGAGCAGTACCGCCACCAATCCAACCCATCCCCCCACGGCGTGAACCACGACTGACCCGGCGAAATCATGAAAGGGATAGACGAACTGCTGCTCCAGCCATGCTTGCACGCCGAACCTGCCATTCCAGGCAATCCCCTCAAAAAGCGGGTAGACCAGCGCAACCAGCGCAAAGGTAGCAATCAATTGCGCATTGAACTTGGCACGCTCGGCGATCCCGCCTGACACGATTGCCGGTATCGCGGCCGCGAAAGTCAGCAGAAAGAAGAACTTCACCAGATCGAACCCGTTCTTCTGGGCCAGCTGTTCCGCGCCCACGAGAAAGCTCACGCCATAGGCTAGCCCGTATCCAATGAAAAAATAAGCGATGGTCGAAACGGCGAAATCCGCGAGAATTTTTACCAGTGCATTGACTTGGTTCTTGCGCCGGACCGTACCCAATTCCAAAAATGCAAAGCCCGCGTGCATCGCCAGCACCATGACGGCGCCCAACAAAATGAATAGCGCGTCACTTCCCGCCTTTAGCTGTTCCATGTCTCCCTCAAGCAGAATATTGTTATGAGTCGGCGTAGCAGCGGGAGCGCCGAATGCAATGGTGGTGCCGGGGTTCGTAGCGCTTATAAATCAATATTTTAGTAGAGGACGGAACAATGGAACCTCGCTAAATCGCACCATAAGGGTGCCAGCGGCGGCAGATGCGCACCGTATAAGTGCGCCGCGTGCACATCATTCCGACCATGTGCCAGCCTTCGACAACCATTGTCAATACCGAGCCTAGGCTTAGCAATCGCTAGTCGATCTGGCTCCGTCGAATTCTGGCGTCATACAGCATTCATGAAAACCTCAGCCGCGTTCCCTCCAGCGCCCCAACATGCGGTACACCAGGATCGTCTTCTCTGCGTCGAGGAAGTGGTGCGGCTGCTCATCAAAGATAAGCTCGTCGCGGCGGATGCGGCCGAGGCTTTTTTGGCGGCTCGCCGCGCAATCAAGACCGCGACCCACCCCTTGGTAATCATCTCCGAGCAAAAGTGGAAAGATCCCCGGCAAACGCGAAAACTGCTGCACCTTGAAGCGTTGTCCGAATGGCTTGCCGAAAAGGTGGGCATGCCCTACATGCACATCGATCCATTCAAGATCGATTTCGCGGCGGTTACAAAAGTCATGTCCAACGCCTACGCGAGCCGCTTCCGCATTCTTCCCGTGCAAGTCACCGCGCGCGAAGTGGTCATCGCGACCTGCGAGCCTCATGTACGCGAATGGGAAAGCGAACTCACGCAGATCCTCAAACTCGAGATCAAGCGCGTATTTGCAAATCCGCTGGACATCAACAATTACCTGGTCGAGTTCTACAACCTCGCCCGGTCCATCAAGGGCGCGTCCGCGCAAAACAACGGATTCAACGACATCACGAATTTCGAGCAACTGGTTCAGCTCGGACAATCCGGGAAGGTCGACGCCAATGACCGCCACATCGTGCACATCGTGGATTGGTTGCTGCAATACGCCTTTGAGCAGCACGCGAGCGACATTCACCTTGAGCCCCGGCGCGACGCTGGCAACGTACGCTTTCGCATCGACGGCGTGCTGCACCAGGTGTATCAGATTCCCGCTGCCGTCATGGCGGCCATGACCAGCCGCATCAAGATACTCTCGCGCATGGACGTGGTGGAAAAGCGCCGCCCTCAGGACGGCCGGATCAAAACCATCACACCGGACGGCGATGAAATCGAACTTCGTCTATCCACCATGCCCACAGCTTTCGGTGAGAAGCTCGTAATGCGCATCTTCAATCCCGAGGTACTGGTGCGAGATTTTTCCGAGCTAGGCTTCTCGGAAGAGGACCAGTCGCGCTGGAAATCACTCACACAGCACCCCCACGGAATCATCTTGGTTACCGGTCCCACCGGATCGGGAAAGACCACCACGCTGTATTCCACCATGAAGCAGTTGGCGGCACCGGAAGTCAATGTCTGCACGGTGGAAGACCCCATTGAAATGATCGAACCCTTGTTCAATCAGATGCAAGTGCAATCCGCCATCGGGTTAGATTTTGCCAGCGGCGTGCGCACCCTATTACGGCAGGACCCCGACATCATCATGGTAGGCGAGATACGCGATCGCGAGACCGCGGACATGGCGATTCAAGCCGCCCTCACGGGCCATCTGGTACTCTCAACGCTGCACACCAACGACGCACCCTCGGCCATCACGCGATTGCTAGACATCGGTATAGAACCCTACTTGCTGACTTCCACCATCCTTGGGGTGATGGCGCAGCGTCTGGTTAGAACGCTTTGTCCTCATTGCCGTGAAGCCGCACCGCTGGACGACGAAGTATGGCAACAAGTCACGCTACCCTGGCAAGCCGCCAAGCCCGCCCTCGCCTACTATGCGAGAGGATGCCTCGAATGCCGCATGACCGGCTACTCCGGGCGCATGGGACTCTATGAGATGCTCCTCATGACCCCAGCCATGCGAAAGCTGATCGATACCAATGCCGACCTACAAAGCCTGCGCGATCAAGCCTATCGCGATGGCATGAAGCCGCTGCGCGTGAGTGGCGCCATCAAGATCGCCGCTGGCCAAACCACCGCGGAAGAGGTGCTTAAGGTGGCGCCTCCCGCCTCGGCCGATCATTTCACCACAAACAAAAACTAGAACACGTAAAGAAGAGTAAGAGGCTAGCCAGGGGTGCTTGCCGCCCTTAAACTGCCGCCTTAGCCCTTTCGCACTCGGGTAGATCGAACTCTGACACAGATCCATGCATTCTGACATCGTGATCGCACGTTACGCCCCAGGGGTACGAGATCACGCCATAGTTATTAACCTCGCGCTTGCGGCCGTGTACGTGCTCGTCGCTTGGATCGGCTTGGGACTCTTCGGTACACATCCTTCAGTTACAAGTCTGTGGCCTTCCGCAGGTGTGGCACTCGCCGCCTTGCTGTTCGGGGGCACACGCCTCCTTCCGGGCATTGCACTGGGCGCTGCGGTGATCGCATTTTGGACCTGGAAGAGCCTTTGGGTAGTGGCATGCGTAGCTCTCGGGAGCTCGCTAGAGGCTTGGCTTGCTTTTCTTATCTTGCAGAGAGTTCCCCGTTTCCAATTGGAACTGGGCAGTGTGCGTTCAGTGCTCGCTCTCGCGGGCGCCAGTCTGGTCGCGCCTATCTCCTCCGCTGTGATCGCCGTACTGAGCTTGAACGCGGCCGGGCAAGCGGCCTCGGGGGACCTCGGTGGCCTTATCCAACAATGGTGGACGGGCAATACCCTCGGCATGCTACTGATCGCGCCAGCGCTCCTTTCGTGGGGGAACAACCTTCATGCCGACCTGAGGACGCGCCGCGCGCGTATTCCCCCGATGCTGCTCGTGGTTCTCGCCGCCCTGGCCTTCGCAGTAGTGGACGGACACCTGAGTTGGTTGCTTGGGAGCACTCCTGGGTTCTACCTGATAGTCCCTCTTACCATATTGATCGCACTAGGCGAAGACGTACGCTGGTCCGCGCTATCGAATTTGGTCGTGGCGGGATTCTCCTTGTGGGGCCTATCTCGGGGAAACGGCCCCTTCGCCGAACAGACCCCGATTAACCTTCAGATCTTCTTAGCGGTGGTAGGCGCGACCACACTTTTTGTAGCTGCTCTTTCGAGCGAGCGCGCCCAGGCGTTGCGTGAATCACAGCGCAACCTCGGGCGGTTTCGCGGACTCACCGCGCTCTCAGCAGATTGGTACTGGGAAACCGATTCCGAACACCGGTTCACTTTCTTATCCGAAGGATATGAGCAACGATCCGGTCTTCTCATCACAGATACCTTAGAGCGAACGCGATTCGAAATTCCCGCGAACGCTTTTGAGTCCGGCGCAAACCGGCAACTGCACTTGGAAACACTGCGCTCTAGAGCACCTTTCCATGACCTGGTTCTTCGCCGTGCAGGCTTCGATGGCAAGACCCGTTGGGCCTCCGTGAGTGGCGAGCCCATCTTCAGCGCCAACGGAGAATTCCATGGGTATCGCGGGGTAGGCCACGACATCACCGCGCAGAAGCAAAACGCGCTCAGGATAGAGGAATCCCATCGATTTCTCGATGCTCTCATTAACGCCATACCGAGCCCCATATTGGTCAAGGACGAAGCGCATCGCTACGTCGCGGCGAACGCCGCCTTCTTGGACTTCTTCTCGAAACCGTTGCCAGAGGTACTGGGCAAGGACGATCACGATTTCTTCGGCCCCGAAGAGGCGGAGTTCTTTCACCGAACAGACGACGAAGCGCTGGCCCGCGGCTACGTTGAATACGAATCCGCTTATCCAATAGGGGAGAAAATCCATTGGATGTTTGTTCGCAAGTCCCCGTTGAAACTTCCTGACGGCGGCAGAATGATCGTGTTGATCATGTTAGATGTCACCGAGCGCAATGCGGCGGAGAGCCGCTTAAGAGATAGCGAACACCGGTTCAGGGATTTCGCCCAAGCGGCGGGAGATTTCGCCTTCGAAACCGATCGCGATGGCCGCTTCACTTACTGTTCAGCACGCGGGGACAACATCTGGGGTTATGCCCCGGAAGAGCTGATCGGCCGGTCTCCCGCCGAGTTCATGTCTGAGGAGGAAGCTACGCGGGTACGTGAGTGGCTCAGCGAGAACCTGCGCGAAGACGGGTCGTTTCGCGACCTTCAGCACCACGCCATCACCAAGCAAGGGGAGCAGCGGTGGATGCTAGTTAATGCCGTCGGTATGTTCGACAGTGACGGAAATAGGACCGGCCAGCGCGGTTCGGGGCGCGATATCACCGATCGCAAGTCGGTGGAAGACCGCATCAACTTCCTCGCCACGCGCGACGCCTTGACCGGACTTCCCAACCGAGTGCTTTTTAGCGATCGCATCGCGCAGGCCATCGCTGCAGCTCAGCGCACGGGGCAAAAGCTAGCGGTTTTCTTCATGGACTTGGACAGGTTCAAGTACGTCAACGATTCCCTTGGCCACGATTTCGGCGATGTGCTGCTTAAGCAAGTCGCCGAACGAATGCTCGGCTGCGTGCGCAAGCACGATACCCTAGCTCGTTTGGGCGGAGATGAGTTCGTGCTGGCCCTCGAGGGCTTAAATCAACCCGAAGATGCCGCACAGGTCGCAACCAAAATCGTTCGCGCCATCGCGCAACCCTTCGAGATTGGCGGGCACACCGTGACCACCTCAACCAGTGTTGGGATAAGCATCTTCCCGTCCGACGCGGAAGACGAACGCACTCTCATGAAGAATGCCGATACCGCCATGTATCACGCAAAGGAGAAAGGACGAAACAATGTCCAGTTCTTCTCCGCCGGCATGAACGCAAGCGCGACGGAACGCAACAAACTCGAAATCGCGTTGAGGAAATCCGTGGAAAACGGAGACTTCGCCTTGCACTACCAACCCAAGATCGATATCCGAACGGCGAAGGTCATCGGTGTGGAAGCGCTTCTGCGCTGGCATCATCCCGACAAGGGATTGGTCACGCCATCGTTCTTCATCGACGTGGCGGAAGACTGTGGCTTGATCGATCCCATCGGAGAGTGGGCGTTGCGCGAAGCATGCTTGTGCGCGAAACGCTGGGAACTCTCGGGCTATCCGCCCTTGAAAATCGCCGTGAACATTTCCGCCCGGCAGCTTATCAAACCCTCGGAGTTCGCGCGCCGCCTTAGCCGTATTTTCGCGGAGACGGGGTTCGACCCCCGCCGCATGGAGCTGGACATCACCGAAACACTACTCCTGCACAACGCCGATGAGATCGTTTCAGCCCTGCGAAAGCTGACCCGAGAAGGAACTCGAATCAGCGTCGACGATTTCGGCACGAGGTTCTCATCCCTATCCTACTTGCGGCAATTTCCCATCCACTGCGTGAAAATCGATCGTACCTTCGTGCGCGACGTGGATACCAACCCCGAGCACGCCTCGGTCATTCAAGCCATCATCGCCATGGCCCATAGCTTCAACCTCGTGGTCACGGCGGAGGGAGTGGAAACCCGCTACCAACTCAGCACTTTGACTCGCCTTGGTTGTGACGACTATCAAGGCAACCTTTTCAGCAAGCCGCTGCCCGCCATCGACATCGCAGCTAAGTTCCTGGCGCCCGGCCAACTGGATTTCGAGCTTAAAGAAACCTGACGAGGAACGCCGATCAACATCTTGCTGGTCGATGACCATGGCCTTTTCAGGGAAGGCACAACGCTACTGCTGAAGTCTATCGACCCCGGCATCGAAGTGGACGTGGCCCGTACGGCACAGGACTGCTTGGACAAAGCGTCCAGAGGCGGCATAGATTTGGTGTTTCTCGATCTGGGCCTTCCTGACAGACCAGGATTGGACGCCCTCTCCGACCTGAAAACCGCCTTCCCCGAACTACCCGTGGTCGTGCTCTCGGGCCATGAAGACCGGGAGACGGTTTTGGAAGCCATCAAGCGCGGAGCCATGGGGGCTTCGGGCGCCATCACAGTCCCGGCCTCCGTCACACCCAGAGAACGCACCAACCTCATCAGGGGAGCATCGCTGGGCAACTCTCTCCCAACTTCCGCGTTGACCCTTCTGGCGACGTCCAAACCGCTTTCTCCGTTCCCCAAACGCCAATCCGCGATCAGGAGATCGGGGATGCGTTCGTTTTGAG
>JBKKAO010000286.1:0-2930 GCA_046714645.1 Burkholderiales bacterium
GGCAACTGCCAAAAAGAGTCCGGCCAAAAAGGCCCCCGCCAAAAAGCCTGCGGCGAAGAAAGCAGCACCCGCCAAAAAGCCCGCGGCGAAGAAAGCAGCTCCGAAGAAAGCGGCTGCTCCCAAGAAAATCGCTGCTGCGAAGAAGCCAGCCGCCAAGAAGCCTGCTGCTGCGAAGCGCAAGCCCAACGCAGCCTTCATGAAGCCCATGACCCCCAGCCCCGCCCTCGCGGCGGTCATCGGCACTACCGCGATGCCGCGTACCGAGGTCACCAGCAAACTCTGGGTGTATATCAAGAAGAACAGCCTGCAGGACGCTGCCAACAAGCGCATGATCAACGCCGACGACAAGCTCAAAGCGGTATTCGGCGGCAAGAAGCAAGTCTCGATGTTCGAGATGACCAAGTTGGTTGCCGGCCACCTGTCATAGCGTTCTGGACCCGGTCTGGTCCGGGCCGGGTCTTCTGTCTTCCTTAGCCTGCCTCTTGCCGGATTACTTCCTGGCGAGGATGTATTCGGCTGCTTTCTCCGCGATCATGGTGGTCGGTGCGTTGGTGTTGCCGGAAGTAATCCTCGGCATGACCGAGGCATCGGCTATTCGTAGCCCTGCGATACCTCGCAGCTGAAGCCGGTCGCTCACCACCGCTTGGGCATCAGTGCCCATCTTACAAGTCCCCACGGGGTGAAAGATGGTGGTTCCTAAGTCGCCGGCGGCACGCCGCAGATCCTCCTCTGACACGATGGAGGGGCCGGGTTTAAGTTCCTGCGGCCGGTATTTCGCCAGGGCGTTCGCCGCCATGATCTTGCGGGTGAACCGGACAGAGT
The DNA here is from genome assembly GCA_046714645.1 of Burkholderiales bacterium. Lineage (GTDB taxonomy): Bacteria > Pseudomonadota > Gammaproteobacteria > Burkholderiales > SHXO01 > SHXO01. The sequence goes on from JBKKAO010000286.1 coordinate 823, forward strand.
TCACGGCGACCTGGCGATCTTCCTCCGTGGATAGGTAGTTGAGCTGGATAGCGGGGGCTGCCTCCGGCTGCGCGGACTTGAGACGGACCGTGCCCCGGCTCGTGGGCCGAAGGTTGCACACCGAAGGCGTGATGGCGGGGAAGGGATGCAGTGGCTCACCGAATTTGTCCAAGGACAGGGGCTGAACATGCCATTCAATATTCGCCGTGGGTTGCCCTGGATCGCTCTTGGCGAAAGCACCCAATTGCGAGGGCGGCATGGTTAGCGGGCCCGTGCGCCACAGTAGATACTCCAAGCCCATGGCCATCTTCCCGAATAGGCTATTGGCGCGTTCGTTGAGAGTCGGCACGCCGGAGACTTTGTACACCGTGCGGATCTGCAGGTGATCGTGCAGATTCTCGCCCACCCCGGGCAACTCGTGGACAACGGGAATGCCCAATTGCCTCAAATGCGACCCTAGACCCACGCCTGAGAGTTGAAGAATATGTGGCGTACCGATGGCACCGGCTGCCATCACTACCTCTTTGCGCGCGTCGGCGCGATACATGCCCGTGGCGTCGCGATACTCCACACCCGTCGCGCGTTTGCCCGCCTCACCCGTTGCGACGCAAAGGCGATGCACGTGCGCCCGCGTGCGAACCGTGAGATTGGGCCGGCTCATCACGGGACGTAAAAAGGCTTTGGTCGCGCTCCAGCGCACCCCGCGCCGCTGATTCATCTGAAAGTAAGCGCTGCCAAAGTTGTCGCCGCGGTTGAACTCGTCAATCTTGGGGATGCCGCATTCCTGCGCCGCATCGCGCCAGGCATCGAGGATCTCCCAGCTCACCCGGCGTTCTTCCACACGTAGCCCCCCGCCCGCGCCATGCAGTTCATCGCCGCCGTGGGCGTAGTCTTCGGTGCGTTTGAAGTAGGGCAGCACCTCGTCCCAGGACCAGCCCCGGTTCCCAAGCTCAGCCCAGTGATCGTAATCGCCGCGCTGGCCGCGCATGTAAATCATGGCGTTGATGGAGGAGCATCCTCCCAGTACCTTGCCACGGGCGTAGCCCAGCGCGCGGCCGTTCAAACCGGGGTCGGGCTCGGTCTTGAAGCACCAATCAGTGCGCGGATTGCCGATGGTGTAGAGGTAACCCACGGGAATGTGGATCCAGAAATAATCGTCCTTACCGCCCGCCTCGAGCAGCAATACGGAGTTCTTGGGGTCCGCGCTCAGCCGGTTCGCTAACAAACACCCGGCACTGCCCGCGCCGACGATGACATAATCAAAGCTGCCCCCCTTATTTGTCATATCACCCGTCATTTTCCTGTTCGCTCATCAGCCGCGAATTATAGAAGGCGCTCTTCTCAAAAGATTGGAATCTATCCCATGAACCCTATCGGCATCCCAGCGACCACGCTCGGCATGTTGCGTGAGGTGTGTACCGCCACCTTGACGACGCAACTCCTCAAGCTCGGTTTTCGCAACACTTTCATCCCCGGTTTGCAGCCCGTTTCGCCTAGTCAGCGAATGGCCGGGGAAGCCGTCACGCTGCGACTGGTCCCGGCACGGGAGGACTTGGCCACCTTCGATGCGATCTCCCAACCTAGCTATGCGCAACGGGTTGCCATCGAGGGCATGAAGCCCGGGCAAGTGCTGGTGGTGGAGGCGCGCGGGGTGATGGGCGCGGCGGTGGGCGGCGAGGTCTACATAACGCGGCTAAAGGTGCTGGGCGCCGCCGGATACGTCATCGATGGCTGCATTCGCGATTACCCAGCTATCCGAGGGATGGGATTTCCGGTCTACGCCAAGGGTGCGGCTTCGCCACCCCACCCGGTCAAGCATTTAGCCGTGCAGGTGAACGTGCCCATCGGATGCGCGGAAGTCCTGGTGATGCCGGGCGACATCATGGTAGGCGATGGCGAAGGCGTGGTATGCATTCCGCGTCACGTGGCGGAGCAAGTGGCGCACTCGGGCGCAGAATTGGACCGCTTGGAGACCTTTGTCTTGGAGAAGATCCGCGCGGGTGCACCGGTGCCTGGGACCTATCCGCCCAATGAAGCCACCTTGAAGGAGTATGAAGTTTGGAAGCAGCGCACAAAGTGAAAACAGCCGCTCTTAACACGAAGGCGCA
>JBKKAO010000287.1:0-4128 GCA_046714645.1 Burkholderiales bacterium
CACGGACAAAGCGATCGTGATCACAATTGCGAGTATCGTGTGATGGCGGTGCACAGCGAGGTTCATCGTATTCTCCATGGGTCTTGGATCTACTCTCTGGATCGAATCAAATTGGCTTGAATCTCCATCCCTTTGAGGGTGGACTGCACAGCTTGTGCTTCTTCCGCGCTCTCGTAGGGACCCAATCGCACCCGGTGCCAGGTCTTATTGTCGGGCAGATGAGCGGTCTTAATCTGCGCTTCGATTCCTGCTAACGCGAGCCGTGCTTTTAGGTTGTCCGCGTCGGCGGAATTCTGAAAGGAACCTGCCTGTACAAAAACGCTCTCCTTAACTATCGCGTCGTCGGCGGGCTTGGAAGGCATGGCTTCTTGCTTACCAGGCAGAATTTCGTAGAAGTCAAACTTGGGTTTGGGCGCGGTGTCTGCGCTACTAGCGCCGCTACTCGGTGCGCGCGCGGCCTTGGCGGCCTCCATGGGCCTGAGTTCCTTGAGCGTGCTGGGGATCTCTTTCTCAAGGAAGGGCGATTCGGAGCGATTGACGTAAAGCGCGAAGCCAAAGGCCGTACCCATCCCGAGCACGAAACCGATGATAAGACCGTTGGAAAACGGATGCATCATGCGGCCGCCTCCAGTTCTTCCACCGCCCGCCGAACCGCCACCGCTTTTATAGTCCATGACCATAGGTCCAAGTTTACTGTGTGAAGTGAGTGGGAGGGCCAAGCTTGGGGCTACATGCGCTCGGGCGCGCAAACGCCGAGCAACTTGAGTCCATTACGAAGAACCTGTCGCACGGCGGCAACGAGTGCCAAGCGCGCGAGCTTGATGGATTCGTCCTCCACCAAGATGCGGGTGGAGTTGTAGTAGCTATGAAATCCGCCTGCGAGATCCTTAAGGTAGAAGGCCACAACGTGGGGTGCTAAGTCTCGCGCGGATTCCTCTAGGGTATCGGATAAATCCATCATGCCTCGTATCAGTCCGAGTTCTTGCTCCGTATCCAAGGAACCGAGGTCCGCGGTCACCAAGGCCATGGTGTCGCCCCCCCATTCCTCCAATACGCGGCAGATGCGAGCGTGAGCGTATTGAATGTAGTAGACCGGATTGTCCACGCTCTGAGATTTCGCTAAATCCAGATCGAAGTCTAGATGCTGGTCGCTCTTACGCGCGAGATAAAAGTAACGCGTGGCATCCACGCCCACTTCTTCGTAGAGTTCCTCCAAGGTCACGTAGTTGCCGCTGCGCTTGCCCATGCGCACCGGCTCACCGCCTCGAAAGAGCGCCACCAACTGAATGAGCGGCACACTCAACGCGTCCGGCTGGTGGCCAAAGGCACTCAAGGCGGCCTTCACTCGCGGGATGTAACCGTGATGATCCGCGCCCCACACATCGATGATGCGATGGAAGCCGCGCTCCAGCTTCTCGTTATGGTAGGCGATATCGGAGGCGAAATAAGTGTAGAGCCCGTTCTCGCGTTGGACGACGCGATCCTTGTCGTCGCCGAAGGCGGTGGAGCGAAACCAGGTGGCGCCGTCTTTCTCGTAGAGATGCCCCTTCGAGCGGAGTTTGTCTAAGGCGCGCGCGACCTTGCCTTCGTCGTAGAGAGATTGCTCCGAGTACCAACGATCGAACTCCACGGCAAAGCGCGTCAACACGCTGCGAATCTCCGCGATCTGTTGGTCCAAGGTGTGGCGCATCACCAACTTGAAATCCTCACCCAAGAGCGCCTTGGCATTGGCGATCAATTGATCCAGGCGCGCTTCGCCCAAAGCCTCTTGCTCCTTATCCGAAGCGTTGGGAATGGCTTCGGGCACGCCAGCCATCACCTGCGCGGCGGTGCGCACGAAGTTCCGGCCGTGGCGGTTTTCGAGTCCTCGTGCGCTTAAGCCTACATATTCGCCCTGATAGGCGTTGGGCGGAAAAGGCACACCGGCGCCTTGCTGCTCAAGGTAGCGCAGCCAGACCGATAGCACCAGCACATCGACTTGCCGGCCCGCGTCATTGATGTAGTACTCGCGCTGCACTTCATAGCCCACCGCGTGGAGCACGTTGGCGAGGCTGTCTCCATAGGCCGCTCCCCGGCCGTGGCCCACATGCAGGGGGCCGGTGGGGTTGGCGGAAACGAATTCCACCTGAACCGTCTGGCCGCTCCCCACATCGATGCGGCCATAGTCCCCTCCTTGCGTGAGCACCTGCTTGATCACCGAACGCTTGGCCGCGGGCCTCAAGAACAAATTGAGGAATCCGGCGCCCGCGACTTCCACGCGTTCCAACAACGGCGAGGCGGGCAAGGCGGCAGCAATCGCGCTTGCAAGCTCGCGCGGATTGCGCTTCAACGTCTTGGCGATCTGCATGGCGATGGAGCACGAGAAGTCGCCATGCGCGGATTGCTTGGTCTTGCCCAGCGTTACGCACGGATGAGCGGGATTTCCCAGGGCTTGAGCAAGGGCTTCGCCGATAAGCCGGATGAGCTCGCTCTTTACGTCAGCATGGGTCATGGGAACTTAGGGGACAGAAGCGGGAAGGAAACCGGGGGCGCATTATATGCCGCCACCTATCAGACACTTCTCGGATCCACGTCCAGATGCCAGCGAACTTGGTTTCCGCCGTTCTCGATGAGCCAAAGGCGCCATGGGCTGAGTAAGGCTTGCAGCGCAGAACGCGAAGCCGATTGCACGAGGAGTTGTCCGCGCTCTTTGCCGGCAATGCGCGCCATCGGCGCGGGCACTGGGTCGAACACTTCCACCTCCCGCGCATTCTCCCTACAGTGGCGTGACGCCAGAGCGAGGAAGGTGTCCACCAAGGATCGCTCGCCGGCCTCCGCGCGCAGCAATGCTTGATAGCTATAGGGCGGAAAATGGGTGGCCCTTCTCTCCTCAAGCAAGGCGTTGGCGAATCCTTCGTAATCTTGCCGCTCCACCGCTGCGTAAATGGGATGGTGCGGAAAATCCGTCTGGATCATGACCTCGCCCGGAATTCCCGCGCGCCCGGCTCTACCCGAGACCTGGATTAGCAGAGAAAACAAGCGCTCGGCCGCGCGAAAATCCGTACTGAACAGCGCAGCGTCCGGATTCACGATGCCCACCAAGGTAAGGTTGGGAAAGTCATGGCCTTTGGCGAGCATCTGAGTACCGACCAGAATATCGAGCTCTTGAGCGTGCACGAGATCGCGTACCGCAGCGAAGGCATGCTTGCGTTGCGTCGTATCCCGGTCTACGCGGGCAATGCGCGCGGAGGGCAGTGCGCGCTTCAATTCCTGCTCAAGGCGCTGTGTGCCATGACCGCGCGGACGCAGGTCTTGATTACCGCAGCCCTCGCAGGCGTGCGGCACACGCTCTTGGTGCCCGCAATAGTGGCAGCGCAGTTGGGCAGTCTTGGAGTGAAACACCAGCCGCGCGGAGCAGCGAGCGCACTGCGCCATCCACCCACAGGCATAGCACAGCAACGCGGGCGAGTAACCGCGCCGGTTGATGAAGATTAAACTTTGCTCCCGGCGCGCGAGGCGCTGGGAGATGGCTTGAAGCAGGGGCGCGCTCAGTCCCTGCGTTAGCTGGAGTTCCCGCGTATCCACGCATTGAACTCTCGGCGGTTCCGCGGCCGCGCGAAACGGCAATCGCAGTAGCTCATAGCGCCCCCCTTGAGCGCGAGCGTAGGACTCCAGCGAGGGCGTGGCGGAAGCCAATAACACGGGCACTTTGCGATGGCGCGCGCGCACGATCGCCAAATCCCGGGCGTGATAGCGCAAGCCCTCCTCTTGCTTGAAGGATTCGTCGTGCTCTTCGTCCACGATGATGAGCCCCAGATTGGGAAGCGGCGAGAACACGGCCAGCCTTGTGCCCAGTACGATGCGAGCCTCGCCGCTATGCGCCGATCGCCAGCGGACGAGCCGCTGCGTATCGGATAGATCGCTGTGCAAGCTAGCCATGGGCACTTGAGAGAAGCGTTCCCTCACCCGCGCTTCGAGTTGTGGAGTGAGATTGATCTCGGGCACCAGCAGCAACGCTTGCTCACCTCGCCGCACGGCATCCGCGATGAGCTGCAAATAGACTTCGGTCTTGCCGCTTCCGGTGATGCCTAATAGCAGAAAGCTCGCGAAGCTGCCGAACTTGCTCCGCACTGCCGCGACGGCCACCGC
>JBKKAO010000288.1:0-3736 GCA_046714645.1 Burkholderiales bacterium
GGAGGCGTGGGCAGACGATACAACGGTGATGCGGGAACCAGAATCTTCGCTTCATTGCTCATGGGAAATCCCCCCTTTTCAACAATCATACTTCTCCGTGATCTGCGTGCCCATGCTTAAAGGGCCGTTTGTGGATTTGCTCCGAAACCCCAAGGCGCCCGTCGCACGAACACCTCGATCACGTACAACGCCAATGCTAATCCAGCCAACCAAGGCCAGAGCGCGCGGGAGCGGATACCGCCATCGCCATAGTGCCTGAAGATATCCGCCATTTCAGGTGCGAATTTGCCGCCCGTTTGCTCGCTTAAGACGCGCAGAAGTGGGTGGTCCGCGGGCAATACTCGATACTCGTCGCTATGCGCATAGGCAAGACTCCGCGGCCCGGCTAGCGCGATTTGCCGCGCGCTAAGGCTTGGCGTTGGGAGTAGCTCGAACACAAACGGCTGCTCGCGTGGCCCTGGGAGAGCGATTCGCTCGCGATAGGTACCCGGTGCCCATTGCCGCAAGGCGAACACCTGCGCCTGCGGTCCCGTACCGGATACGCGCACCTTCGGGACGAGGGCGTTGCGGTAACCGCCGTCGGGTTTGAAGGCGGTGAGGGTCACCACGGCTTCGCCGCCTTCGCGCATGACGCTCCAATTCAATTCCTGCCCCCCGCCGCGGCGCGCAGCATCGCGCACGACCTGGGACCACAACTTTGCGTAACCGGGCCAGGTGAGCCAGTCCACCGCCCAGCGATTCTTCACGTCGGAAAGGAAGGCCACCGTCTTCCCCAATCCATAGCGCGTTTCCACCATGAGCGGAAGATTCTTCTTGCCTTCGAGCAGCACATCGGAGAAGCGCTTGGCCTTGCTCACCACCAGCCCCTTGAGTTGCGGTCCCGCGGCGAAGTCCACGCCCTTGAGCGCGGTGGCATTGACCTTCACGATGGGCCGGAAGGATTCTTCGATCAGCGATTCGCCCAGTAGCCGTTGCGCCTCCGTGATGAACAGGCCTGGAATCTCGTTGTCGTTGCTCGCCACATAGCTCTTGCCATCGGACCACCGCGCCAGGTTGGTCATAAGTTCAAGGTTGGGCTTCTCGCCCAGGGCTACGGTGGACAGCGTGATCTTGTCCTGCACCAGCTTGGCGACGATCTCCTCGAAGGTTCCCGGCGGAAGATCAGCGGGCAGGTCATCCACCCCAGGCAGAGGCTGGCCGGGATGATCGCGCCGCCACTGAGTGAAGAAATCCGCACGGGCCTTGCGCACCATTTCCATTTGTTCGTCGCTGGTCACGCCCTTAGCGCCAGCACCCGCCGGAGGGGGGGCGCTGATGCCGTCGGAAAGCAAGATCACGTGCTTGGTCTTGGACTGCGAGCCCTGCAGCAGTTGATGTGCGTGAAACAACGCATGATAGACATTGGTTTGGCCGCCGGAGGTCATGCTGCTGATTAAATCCTCGGCGCGGCGCTTGCCGCCCACCTCCGCCAAGAGCACCACATCGTGGGGCCGTGCATCGAAAGCCACCACGGCTAAGCGATGCTGAGGATCCAGCAGATCGAGGGTAGCCAAGGCGGCGGTCTTGGCGATCTCGAGTTTCTTGCCTCGCATACTATGAGAGCGGTCGATCAACAGCACTAGATCGATGTCCTTGCGTTTACGCTTGCCCTCGAACTTAACGGGCAGCAAGCGCTCGATCTCGCTCTTGGCGAAGCCTGCCTTGCCGTAAGTGTTTTCTCCAGCGGCGAAGATGAGCCCGCCGCCTTGATCGCGCACATAGGTTTCCAGACGCGCACCCAGCTGCGCGCCGAGCTTGTCCGCCGGCACATCGCTCAGGATCACCGCATCGTGGGTTTGCAACATTCCCGGATCTTGAGCGAGCTGCTCCACGCTCTCCACCTGGACGTTGATGCCTTGGAGGCGCAAGGCGCTCGGTAGATATTTAGCGCCCCCTGCGCCGCCTTCGACATAGAGCACGCGCAGCGGTGGCTGCACCCAAAGCATGTGCGTGAGGGAATCGTTGCGCGGCACTTCGTCGCCCTCGGCGGTCACTCGCGCGATGACATCGTGGCGCCCGCGCGCGCTGAGTTGGACTTCAAACTGGATCTCATTTTTTCCTGGAACAAGCCGCACCGGCTGCGTGCCGAGCGGCCGGTTCCCGTCGACCAGTGCGACCTTGGCGCTCGCATGCATCCGCGAGAACACCTCCACGCCCAACGCGAAAGCTTCCTTCTCGCGCACGCCCCCGGGCGCGGCGATGGTCTCCACCCAGGCGTCTTTGCCCACCGCCACCTGCGCGGGAATGGAGAACACCCGCACGCCTTCATCGCGCAGGCGCGGCAAGGCACGCCAGACATCGCCTTGGGTCGCCTGGCCATCGCTTATGAGAACCAAGTGTTTCTCGTGGTTCGCAGGAAAGGCGAACATCGCTGCCGCGAGCGCGCTCTCCAAGTTGGTACTGCCTTGGTCAATGGTATTGGCGGGCGCGTCCGCGTCGTCTTCGCCGCGCACCGCTATCGAGGGAACCTCATCCAATGACTCCAGTGTATGCGCGCGATCTCCGAACACCACATAGCGCAAGTTCTCCGCTCTGGCACCTGCCCTTGCATTGGCGCCGCGAATGGCATCCAAGGCCGATTGCAAAAAGGCCGGCGCGATGCTGCGCGAAATATCCAAGGCATAGACCACGGCCACATCACGCTCGGGAGTTTGCAGTACCGGACGCATCAGGGCCAGCACAAGAAAGGCCAAGACAGTCATCCGCAAGAAAGATGCGGCACGCATCCGGCGCGGACTCAAGCGGGTGCGTTGATGTTTAGTGAGCCACCAGATAAGAGGAATCCCCAGGAGTAAAACCAGCGGCCAATAGGCGTTAGCGGCCAGCATCCCTAGACCGTCACCCTACGGCAAAGCGCCGCCCATTCCAGCAACAATAGGATCGCGGCCACGCATAGTAGCGAGGTCCATAGTTCGGAACGGGCGAGGTAGGCGGTAGCGCTTTCGACCACCTTGCCCTCACCGCGCTCGCCGAGCCAGGTCCGGTTGATTTGCGCGTAACCAGGATCCAGAACATTGGCGACCACCGCCAACTCGCGTCCCGCCGCGCTGGCCCTATACACCCCTGGGCGCATGGCATCGAATACCGTGCCGTCGCGAACAGCAAAGCTCTTTAGCATACGTCCGCTCTCATCCACCACCGTTGCGTGCTCCAAGGGGACGGCCACGCTGCCGATGTTGCGCACGAGGGTCTGCGCACCACCGGCGAGCCAATTCACGGCTTGCCCCAAGAAGACCGGAAAGCCCGGCTGCAAATGAAAGTTGGTTTGGTTCAACGCGAAACCCACGCGAATCCACCGCGCGCGCGCCTCTCCAGCGGTGATTAATCCGCCCTCAACGCCGCCCTCCGCCTCCGAGGCGGCATTGACCAGGGCATGGTCCTTCGCGCCCAGGCTCACGTTGAGATCGGCATGGTGGATACGCAGATCGCCCCAGGAAACACCCGAGGACACGGGATGCACCGAATCCCACCGCGTCACGGCCACCTGCCCCGCGCCCCCGCCGCTGCGAATCCCCAACAGTAGCGCACCCGCCGGCGGCAATGCTCCGGGTGCGAAGCGGTCGAAAACATAGACATCGAAGCGAGCCTCCTCCCGGTAAGCGGCGGGCTTGGCGGTGGTGAGGCGAACACCGGGCAGCGCACGCAGCGAATCCTCCAGGTAGGGATCCCCTTGCGTGACCAGCAGTACCGAGCGCTC
>JBKKAO010000289.1:0-2652 GCA_046714645.1 Burkholderiales bacterium
TCAACTGAACCTCGCGCACGAAATCGTGTACGTGCTTTACCAGGCTGGTCATGATCTGCTTGAAGCGCGCATCGGTGGCGCCTTCGAGTTTCTTCAGCACCGCTTCGCTCAGGTTTTCTTCGGTCAAATTACGCATACTTGCGAACTCCTATGTTGTGATCACCGGGCGTACTCAAGATTCTCAGAGCCTGTCATACTTCGCCGAGATCTTTCTTGAAAGCGGGAGGAACCAAATTGAAAGTTGGCGATATTTCTCATGTGAGTTACCACTGCCCCCATCTGGATGCGATCGAAGTGTTCATGACGGATTTCGGATTGGTGCGCGCACAGCGCACGCCGGATTCTTTGTACATGCGCGGCTCCGGGCCGGCCGCCTATTGCTACGTCGCGCATAAATCGGACAAACCGGGGTTTGCGGGGGTGGCCTTGCGCGCCGCCAATGCCGCGGATTTCGAAACTGCGGCCAAGATCCCCGGCGCCTGCGCGCCGCGCGCCCTTTCCGGCCCCGGTGGCGGCATGAGCATAGCGTTGAAGGACCCCGATGGACTGCCGGTGGAGGTGGTGCACGGCATCGCACTCACCGCGCCATTGGCCATGCGCCAACCGCTCGATTTGAATTACGCGGAAGAGAAAAACCGGCGAGGCTCCACACAACGCATCTCCAAAGGTCCCGCCCAGGTCCTGCGTTTGGGGCATGCGCTGTTTTTCGCCACGGACTGCCAACGCACCATTGACTGGTACTGTTCGCACTTTGGCTTGTTGCCCTCCGACTACATTCACGACGGCACGGAGGATCAGAAGCTGGGCGCGTTCTTGCGCTGCGACCGCGGCCCCGAATGGACCGATCACCACAGCATCGGCGTATTCAAGGCACCCGTGGCCAAGATCCACCACGCGTCCTTCGAGATCCAGGATTTCGACGCCCAGTATCTCGGGCACGAGTGGCTGAAAGACAAAGGCTACCAGCACGTGTGGGGCATCGGCCGCCATCTCCTGGGCAGCCAGATCTTCGATTATTGGTACGACCCCCACGGACACATCGTAGAGCACTTCGCCGATGGCGACTTGTTCAATGCGAGCAAGCCCGCGCAGTCGTTCAACGCCGGTCCCGGCAGCCTGTTTCAATGGGGTCCTCCGGTGCCTGAAGTGTTCTTCGCTTAGACGCGCTCGATGACGACGGCAATGCCCTGCCCCACCCCGATGCACATGGTGCACAGCGCATAGCGGCCCAGGATACGTTCGAGCTGATGAAGCGCGGTCATCACCAAGCGCGCTCCGCTAGCACCCAGCGGGTGACCCACCGCGATGGCGCCGCCGTTTGGGTTGACGTGGGCAGCATCATCGGCAACGCCGTGATCGCGTAGCGCCGCCAGCACCTGCGCGGCGAAGGCTTCGTTCAACTCGATCACATTCATATCGCTAAGCTTGAGCCCCGTTTTCGCGAGCACTTTGCGCATGGCCGGTGCGGGGCCGAAGCCCATGATCCTGGGTGGCACACCCGCCGTGGCCATGCCCAGCACCTTGCCACGAGGCTTCAGGCCGTGGGTCTTCACCGCTTGCGCGGAAGCCAAGAGCATCGCGCAGGCGCCGTCATTCACGCCCGAGGCATTGCCCGCTGTCACGGTGCCACCTTCCTTCACCACACCCTTCAACTTGGCGAGCGCTTCCAGCGTGGTTTCACGCGGATGTTCATCGTCCTTGATGATGAGCGGATCGCCCTTCTTCTGCGCTAGCGTGATGGGCAGAATCTCCTTGGCGAAGAATCCATCGTGCTGAGCGGCGGCGTAACGCCGCTGGCTACGCAGTGCAAAGGCATCTTGATCGGCGCGCGATACTTTGAAATCGGCGGCGACGTTCTCCGCCGTCTCCGGCATGCTGTCGATGCCGTAACGCGCTTTCATGAGAGGATTGGCGAAGCGCCAGCCGATGGTGGTGTCCTCCATCTTCATAGAACGCGAAAACGCCGAGTCAGCCTTGCTCACCACATAGGGCGCACGTGACATGCTCTCTACGCCACCGGCGATGATGAGATCCGCTTCGCCGCAGCGGATGGCGCGCGCCGCCGTGCCCAAGGCATCCATGCTGGATCCGCATAGACGGTTGATGGTGGTGCCGGGCACCTCCACCGGCAGGCCGGCCAGCAAACTCGCCATACGCGCGACGTTGCGATTGTCTTCACCCGCTTGATTCACGCAGCCCTAGATCACGTCGTCCACCTTGGCCCAGTCCACCCCAGGGTTACGCTCCATCAATGCCTTGATGGGATGCGCCGCCAGATCGTCGGTGCGAATGGATGACAACACGCCGCCGTAGCGGCCGAAGGGAGTGCGAATGGCGTCGCAGATGTAGGCGTCGTTCATATGGATGGTCTCTCTTACTTAACAGGTTGCCCTCTGTGAGGCGTGAGGCGATAGGCGTGAGGCGTTGCCCCTCACCCTACCCTCTCCCCGCAAGCGGAGAGCGGGAGTGGTCTCCAATGCTTTTTGCGCCTCACGCCTCACGTTCAACAACCAGCTTTCGTTGCACCGGAAACAATTGCAATCCAAACTTTCTCGATAGGGCTCCCCATATTCCCCGCGGCCACTTGATGACCACGACGATGGCGATGAGGCCTAGGCCGATGAGATACCAGCTTCCGTAATCGGACAGATA